>JAFOKO010000027.1 GCA_017419715.1 Oscillospiraceae bacterium
GCCGAAGCTTCGGCCCCATCCGGCTGGAGCAGATTCAGTTCAAATACCTGTTTGCCCTGTTTTGAGCCCTTGCATGCGAGATAGTCCGGGATAGAAACGGCAAAAAACCATCCTCCCTGCTGATCTACATCAGCAGGGGGGGATGGTTTTGCTCGAATTAAACACTTTAAACATTTTCTTGTGCAATTTCGATAAAAATACTTGATTTTTTTTTTCGCTATAATGACAATTGACTGTGCAAGGCACAGAAATTACAATTAAAGGAGACTTGTACAATGAAAGTCAAAAAAACCGTCGCTGCCCTTTGCCTGGCAGCAATCATGGCCACTTCGGTCGGCGCCAGCGCATGGGTTCCCTGGGAGGACGAAAAGCCAGACAAAGATATTGGGACTTGGCAAACTTATAGTGACTCCAAATACATATATTCCAGGTTTACCCCAAAGTCCAATAACGGTAAATCTGGCGCTTATGTGCATGATAAGAATTGGAATTACTATGTGATGGATTTTAAGAGTGGTGGTTTACAAGCCAACGCAACGCTGAAGCGCTCTGACAAATCCAAAGACGGAACTAGCGTGGTTAGCCTTTTCTGGAAATGGGAACACAATTAGCATAACCCCAAACGCCGGCAGGGCAAGCGTCTTGCCCTGCCGGCGTTTGCTAATCTCTGTTAAGTTGAGGAACATCTATGAGTAAGAAAAGAATTATGCTTTGCCTCTATGGGATCAGTCTTGTCCTGCTTTTGGTATGGGCAACTCTGTCTTTTGCCATGTATTCGAAGGATATAATCGAGGAGGACAAAGAGTTTTTGACTGCCAAGTGGCCTCTGGCAAATGATGGAGACGAGGTGATCGACGCCCTGTATGCGGCCTCGGAGGAGGCCACCGCCGAGCTTGCGCTGATGCTCCCAACAGGGGACGGACAGTTCGACTATTATCGGACAGAGACAGATCCCGCCTTCTTCCGACTGGATGGGTGGGAGCCCGGCCGAAGCTACGCGACAAATCCCCAGGCTGGGGAGGAACAACTTCTGGGCTTTTTCTTTTTGTTTCAGGATCACTTCAAAATCGCCCCCCTTCACAGCCTGAAGGGCAGCGATGCGGAGCTGTTTCGGACACAGATTCTGGTGAACAGCAGCGACCTGCCCGGCCTGCGTGCTACGCTGGCGCAGCAAGGCGCGGAGCTGGAGGCGGATCCCGGATCTTTTGAGTTTCACGACCCTACAAATCTGATCTCCACCCTGTGGCTGTCGCTTCAATTTTTCTTCCTCATAACGGCGGTTGTTTATGCCTTTTCCCGGGCGAAGGATATGATCGTGAAAAAGACGATGGGCTACGGAGACTGGACGATCGTGGGGACGGAGCTGCGGGAAGTCGGCAGCTCCATGCTGCTGATTGCCGGATCGCTGCTGCTTCTGGCCGGATTGCTGTTTGCCGCCCTGGCAGGCATTTCTTCCACGCTGTATTTCTTCCGCAGAAGCATCGGGATTTTGGGCCTGAGCGCGGTGCTGCCGCTGCTCATCGTTGTTCTCTGTGTCCGCGTCATCAGCGGACAGTGCGGCGTCAGCCACAGCAAGGGCAAAGGTCTGGATCGGCAGCTTTACGCTGTGACCGTAGTCTTCAAAACCTTGGCGATTCTGGCCCTTGCCGGAAATTTGACAAACTTAGGCGCCGACTTCGGTTCGGTCTATCGGCAGCACCGGGAAATAGAAGCAGCTTCCGCGCTGTCGGAGGGCTATGCACAGTTGGATTTGAAAGGATCCTATGTCCAGTCAATCATAAATTCACCGAAAGAATACGCCCCTCGTCTATTGGAATTCTACACGCGGATGCACGAGGAGCACAATTTGATCACAGCGAATGTCGCTGACTTGTTTTACGGTATTGAAGTCGAGCCCTTGGAAGAGTATCAGATAACTGTCAACGACAACTATTTGGATAGCTTTGACACCATCTATGACGCCGACGGCGTCCCAATCCATTCGGATCGCCTGAAACAGGATTTATGGAATTGCTTGATACCGCTGGACTATGAGTTTGAACGCATGCACCCGGGTTGGGAGACAGAGCGCTATCATTTCATTCGCTATGACGCATCCAAAAGCAAATTCTTTTCCTTTTCCAACGAATTGGAGGGCGGATATGCCTACAGCCGAGAGATTCCCATATTCGTGAGTATCGACGCAGATCCGTATTCCCTGGGCGAAGATGCAATGGATATACTCCAATGGTTACTCAGCAATCTTAACGGATGCTATTTTTCCTACGATTTGGATTCAGCGCTGAGTCCTCGGGCGCAGATTCTGCCGCTGCTGCAGGAAAGCGGCTTAGAGGAGATTGTCCTTGCCGTAACTCCAGTTCGGGATTATTTTTTGTCAAGGCAGAAATATCTGCAAGATTTGCTGATTGAAACGGGCATCCGGGGGCTGCTGTTCCTGTTTGCGCTTGTGGTGTTGGTACTCTTCGTCGGCGAGCTGTACTACAAGATCCACGCGAAGGATATCGCCGCAAAGGCCCTTGAGGGCTACTCCTTCCTGGATCTGTTTTCTCTTATCATGGTATTCAAGCTTGCGCTTTTGCCGATCATGCTGCTCCTGCCGGGGGGCATCATGTTGGATTTCGGCTTCCTGCCGTGGAGTTACCTGTCGGAGATCTACCTGCCGAAGATCAATATTTGGGCGGCCATCGCTTGCTTAGGCTTGGATCTGGGGCTGTTTTTCCTGTGCATGAAGAAGAATATGCAGCACAAGATTGCCGCCGTAATGAAGGGCGAATAAGCCCGGCGTGTCTTAACGCGAAAGCCATATTTCAGAATAAATGAGAGGAGCGGTCACACGATGGACGCGATCATTACATTAAAGAAGGTCTGCAAAAGCTTTGGTGCGCACGAGATCTTCCGGGATTATGACCTGGAGATCGAGCAGGGCGACTTCGTCTGCATCACCGGGGAGAGCGGCAAGGGCAAAACGACCCTGCTGAACATCATCGGCATGCTGGAGAGCCCGGATTCCGGCACCGTCACCGTCAACGGCGTGGAGAACCCGAAGCTGAACAAGCCCGCCGGGCGGAGGCTGCTGAAAAAGGATATTTTCTACGTGTTCCAGAACTACGGTCTGGTGGAGGATCAGACGGTGAAATACAATCTGAAAATCGCGGGCTATTTCACAAGGAAAACCAAGGACAGCGATTTGGAGGCTGCCCTCGCCAAGGTGGGGCTTGGCCCCGAGTTTCTGAAA
>JAFOKO010000028.1 GCA_017419715.1 Oscillospiraceae bacterium
CAAACCCATCCCGGCGCTCATGTCGCTCCTCAGCGTTGCACTATCCTCCGTGATGGTAAAGCGGAAACCAGTATACACGATCTTTTTGAAAAATACTACCCCTAAGAATTAAATTGTCCTTGACAAAGGGTACACTGCAATAGGAGATGCGGCGGGCGTTGCGGCTACGCAAAGCCTCCCCCGCCTGTCATTCTGAGCGTAGCGAAGAATCCGTACCCCCGTCCCCGTGCCTTCCCCCTCGGGGGAAGGTGCCCCAGTGCGCACACTGGGGCGGATGAGGGGCGTCCCGGCCACGCACTCCTTCCCATGGCGCACACTGTGCGCCGCTACCGAACCCTGTCCTCTGTTCTGCCCGCAACCCGCACTGCCTACGGGCTCCGTACTTTAACCCCAATTATCCTGTCAAATAACGGAAAGGTGGTAAATGGCAATGACGAATAACATTTCCGAGATGATCGCCTCCGCGATGGAGCGAATGCAGAAGATGGTGGATGTGAACACCATCGTGGGCCAGCCGGTCAAGGTGGGGGAGGAGGTCACCATCATTCCCATTACCAAGATCCATATCGGCATGGGCGGCGGTGGCACCGATTTCGCCACCAAGAGCGCCTTGGCGGCCAAGAAGGACCCCTTCGGCGGCGGCATGGGCGCTGGCGTGAGCGTGGACCCGGTGGCCTTCCTGGTCATCCAGGGCAAGAGCGTCCGCATGCTCCCCGTGGCCGAGCCCGCGTCCTCCACGGTGGACCGGATCATCGAGCAGGCCCCCGAGCTGCTGGACAAGCTGGCCGATTTCCTGGACGGACGAAAGGCAAAAACGGAAGCGGACGAAAAGTGATCATTGACGATCGTTCATGATCAAGTTTACTGCATATTTTGTCGCATTTCGGGCAAGCTTGCTCCGGGTGATGAAATATGAAACGACTGATTTCCGTGCTGGCGGCAATTCTCTGTGCCGTTGGCTGTCTGTGTGTGCCCGCTTCGGCGGAGCCTGCTGTTTCCGCTGGCTGTGCCGTGGTGCTGGATGCGGATACCGGGGAACTGCTCTATGCCCGCCACCCGGATACGCCGGGGCTGATCGCTTCCACCACAAAGATCATGACGGCCTACCTGGCCTGCCTGGACGGCGGGCTGGATCAGCCGTTCACGATCCCGGCGGAGGCCGTGGGCGTGGAGGGCTCCTCCCTGTATTTGAAGGAAGGGGAGAGCTTGAGCCGGGAAGCCCTGCTCTACGGCACCATGCTCCAGTCCGGCAACGACGCTGCCCTGGCCCTGGCCATCGCCGTGAGCGGCTCTGAGGCGGCCTTTGTGGACCGGATGAACGAGATGGCCCGGCAGCTGGGCCTGCAAAATACCCACTATGCCAACCCCCACGGCCTGGACAGCGCGGGCAACTACAGCAGCGCCCGGGATCTGGCCCTGTTGACGGCCAAGGCTCTGGAAAACCCGGATTTCCGGCGCATTTGCGCCACCAAGTCCGTCACCGTGCCGGGAGATCGGGTGCTGACCAACCACAACAAGCTGCTCTGGCACTGCCCCGGCTGTATCGGGGTCAAGACGGGCTACACCCGCGCCGCCGGACGGCTTCTGGTGAGCGCCGCCCAGCGCGAGGGCCGGACCTTGATCTGTGTGACGATCAACGACCCCGCGGACTGGCAGGATCACATTGCCTTGATGGATTGGGGCTTTTCCCGCTATGAAGCCCGGGCTGTGGCGGTCAGGGGCGAGCCTCTGTGCACCGCCCCTGGCGGAACGCCGCTGTTGGCGGACGCCGATTTGACCCTGAACCTTGCCCCCGACGAGACACCCCGGCTGGTGTTCTGCCCCGGCTTGAGCTCCGACCTGCTCTCCGGCGAAGCCGCCGGAACGGTAAAGGTCTTTCTGAACGGAAAAAGCGTCGCGGAGCTCCCGGTCATATGGGGCGGTCGGTGACGATGGAATGGTTTCGCCGCCTGTCATTCTGAGCGAAGCGAAGAATCCGAACCCCCGTCCCCGTGCCTTCCCCCTCGGGGGACGG
>JAFOKO010000029.1 GCA_017419715.1 Oscillospiraceae bacterium
ACGGCCTGGTGACAGTCTCCTGGATCGGCATGGTTTGGAAAGGCATGCTGCCGCTCAAAAAGATCGCGCTGATCTGCAATCCCCTGACGATTCTCTTTCTGGGAGGGGGGCAGGACATGATCCTGGGCGGCATGTATTCCAACGGATATGAATCCCTGGGCTGGCTTTTGATGTATCTTGTGTGTGCTATGAAGCTGGTGGAAGAAAGGGAACGGTAAAGAATCCACAAAAACAGGAGGAACTGAAATGAGTATTGTACAATTTGAAAATGTTTCCCGAATTTACCAAAGCGGCGATCATGCGCTGCGAGCGCTGGACAAGGTGAGCTTTACGCTGGACGAAGGAAAATTCGTCGTGATCCTCGGCCCCTCCGGCGCGGGAAAGAGTACGCTGCTCAATCTGCTGGGCGGCCTGGACAGCCCCAGCGAGGGGAAAATCACGGTAGGCGGCAGGGATATTTCCCAGCTGAGCGACAACGAGCTTGCAGACTACCGCGCCGCGACGGTCGGCTTTGTGTTCCAGTTTTACAACCTGATCCCGACGCTAACGGTCTACGAGAATGTCAAGCTTGTTTCGGAGATCTCTCCGAACGCCCTCGATGCCCGGGAGATGATCGACAAGGTCGGCCTGCTGGATCACCTCAACAACTTTCCCTCGGAGCTCTCCGGCGGCGAGCAGCAGCGCATTTCCATTGCCCGCGCTCTGTGCAAGAACCCGAAGATCCTGCTTTGCGACGAGCCCACGGGCGCGCTGGACTCCGAGACTGGCGTAATGGTTCTAAAGCTACTGCTGGAAATGGCGCGGAACTACGGCAAGACGATCGTCGTGGTGACGCACAACCAGAATATCGCAAAAATGGCGGATGTGGTGATCCGCGTTAAGAGCGGAAAGATTCGTTCAGTCGAGAAACAGCCAAATCCCCTTCGTGCGGAAGAGGTGGAGTGGTGATGTTGTTCAAGAAGCTACTTCGGACTGCCGGACTTTACAAGGCACAGTTCATCTCCATGCTGATCATGATCACGCTCGGCGTGGGCGTGTTCCTCGGCTTCAACATGGAGTGGCGCACGATTGAGGTGGACACGGCGCAATTCTTTTCGGACACCAACTACGCCGATTATCGTCTCTATTCCAAGGATGGCTTCACCCGGGAGGAGTTGGATGCCGTTGCCGTCATCGACGGCATTGACGCCGCGACCCGTTATCTTTCGGTGAACCTTGATGTGGAGGGAGAAACAAACAAGGCGCTGGCTGTGGATGTCTCCGAGGACTACAATGTCTCGACCTTTGTGCTCATGCAAGGGCAGGCCTACGACCCGGAGGGGAACGGGATCTGGCTCTCCGACAAATACGCCGCTGTGAACGGCGTCTCGATTGGCGATACGCTGTCCCTCTCCTATCAGAATCTCACGATCAGCGGGGAGGTCGTTGGTCTCATCAAATCCGGCGAGCACATGATCTGTGTTGCGGACAGCAACCAGCTCATGCCGGATTATACTGCTTTCGGCTATGCCTATCTCTCTCCCGCAAAGCTGAAAGCCGCCGTGGGAGAAGGTCTGCCGGACGAGATGCAGGAGCTGGCGCTGGACAAGGCCTTCACCCAAATCAATCTGATCTCTCAGCTGGAAAAGAAGGAACTGGAGGAGGCGGTCTCGAAGGCTCTCGGCAAGACGATCATGTTGGTCTCCAAGGACGACCATGTGGTCTACAAGGAGGCAATGGGCGAGGCCGAGGAAGGCAAGGCCATGGGCTCCGTACTGCCGGTGTTGTTCCTTGCCATTGCCATTTTGACCATGGTGACGACCATGCACCGCGTAGCCGCCAAGGAGAAGACGCAAATTGGTACGCTCAAGGCCCTTGGCTTCAAGAACCGGCGCATTCTGCTCCACTATAGCTCCTACGGCCTGTTCATCGGCCTGGTGGGGACGGCGCTCGGCACCGGCCTCGGCTTCTGGCTCTGCAAGCTGGTCATGAGTGAGGACGGCATGATGGGAACCTATTTTGATATGCCGGACTGGTCCGCCGCTGTCCCGGCCTTCTGCTATCCGGTGCTGGCCGGTACCGTCGGATTGTTGACGCTCATCAGTTTTCTGTCCGTGCGACAACAGCTCAAGGGCACTGCAGCGGATGCCCTTCGGCCTTATACCCCCAAAAAAATGAAAAAGAGCCTGCTGGAGCGCACGAAACTCTTTGACCGGACGCGCTTCGGCACAAAATGGAACCTGCGCGACCTCTCCCGACACAAGAGCCGCCTTGCCATGACCCTTGTGGGCATCATCGGCTGTATGGTTCTGCTGGTAGGTGGCCTGGGTATGCGCGACACGATGGCGGGCTTTCTGGATCTGCTCAACAATGAAATATCCACCTATACCACCAAGGTCAATCTGAACGAGGCGGCCGATCCCGCCGAGGCCAAGGCGCTGGCCACGGAGCTGGACGGCGACTGGGAATCTCTCTCCGGCATCAGCCTGGACGGAGACACCGTGACACTGGATGTCATCCACAATGACCGCGGCCTGTTTCATGTGATCGACGAGGACAACCAACGGATCAACCTGTCCGACGAGGGCGTCTATCTCTGCCTACGGCTGGCGGATCGGGCAAAGATTGGGGACAGCATCAGCTTTTCTCCCTACGGCTCCGATCAGAGCTATACGGCCACGGTGGTGGGTTATAACCGCTCCATCATGACCGAGAGCATCACCATGAGCGACGCGCTGGCAGACCGGCTTGGTATTTCCTACACGCCAACGGCGATCTACACGAACCGCGACGCGGCGGAAATTGGGAAATCCGATCTGATCACCGGTCGGCAGGATCAGGCGCAGCTCATGGAGAGCTTCAACAGCTTTGTGCAGATCATGGACGCGATGGTGATCATCCTTGTGATCGCCGCCGTGATCCTCGGCATTGTGGTGCTCTACAATCTCGGCGTCATGAGCTATGTCGAGCGCTACCGCGAGCTGGCAACTCTGAAGGTGCTTGGCTTCCGAGACAAGGCCATCGGCAGGCTGCTGATCTCCCAGAATATCTGGCTTACGGTGGTGGGCGTGCTGGTCGGCCTGCCTGCAGGCGTGGGCGTACTGCAATGGCTGCTGGACGCGCTGGCCGGAGAATACGAGCTCAAGCTGATGCTCGGCCCGCTTACCTACGCCGTCTCAGTGCTTCTAACCTTCGGAACCTCCCTGCTGGTGGGCTGGATGGTCTCCCGGAAGAACAAGAAGATCGACATGGTTGAGGCGCTCAAGGTTGCGGAATGATCGAAAGGAGGAACAAAGCATGGCGAAGATCGTTGCATCCGTCATTATGGTCGGAACCGTGATGTTGATCGAGGGTGTAAAGCGCGCTTGTAAGAAGCAGCTTGAAGGGAACGATGAAGATGTATAAAACTGTTATCCGCATCGAAGGCATGATATGCTCCATGTGTGAGGCACACATCTGCGACGCGATCCGCAGAGCGATCCCTGCGGCCAAGCAGGTCGCGGCCTCCAAGGGCAAAAAGGAGGCATCTTTTCTGACGGAACAGCCGGTTGCGCCTGATGCTCTAAAGGCTGTCATTGACGCGACGGGTTATTCTTGCCTTGGCATCCGATCTGTCCCCTATGAGAAGAAGGGTTGGTTCAGTCGGAAATGAAGGAAACAGCATTTGGCCTGCTGATTCCCTTCGCAGGGACGGCGGCAGGCGCGGCTTGCGTATTTGGCATGAAGAGCGCCTTGGGCCAAGGCGTCCAGAAGGCGCTGTCCGGTTTTGCTGCCGGCGTTATGATGGCGGCGTCTATCTGGAGCCTGCTGATCCCGGCGATGGAGCAATGCGCGCCCATGGGGCGCTGGGCCTTCCTTCCGGCGTTTGTCGGCTTTTGGCTTGGCGTCTTGTTTCTGCTCCTGTTGGACCACCTGATCCCGCATCTGCATCGGAACGCGAAGCGGGCCGAAGGACCGAAGAGCAAGCTTGCCCGCACGACGATGATGGTGCTGGCTGTGACCTTGCACAATATTCCCGAGGGCATGGCGGTGGGCGTGGTCTATGCAGGATTGGTCTCTGGCTCCGCTGAAATAACGGCGGGCGCGGCAATGGCGCTGGCCCTGGGCATCGCCATTCAGAATTTTCCGGAGGGGGCCATTATCTCCATGCCGCTGCACGCCGAAGGCGCAGGCAAGGGAAAAGCTTTTTGCTACGGCGTCCTCTCCGGCGCGGTGGAGCCGGTTTTCGGCTTTTTGACGGTGCTGGCGGCGGGCTTGATCGTCCCGCCCATGCCGTATCTGCTGAGCTTTGCCGCAGGGGCTATGCTCTATGTGGTAGTAGAGGAGCTGATCCCGGATCTGGCGGCGGGAGAGCATTCCCATGTGGGAGTGTTGCTTTTCGCACTGGGCTTTACGATTATGATGGCACTGGATGTGGCGTTGGGTTAGGAGCTTTTACAATGGCAAGAAAAGACTCTGGTATGAAGTAAACCTGAAAAAGGAGCCGAATCACGCATGGAAACCACAAGAAAACTATGTCCCGGAGTGACAATGCAAATCGTTCGGCAGGTAAAACCGGAAAAAATGGCCTTTGGCCTGTTTCACGGAGCGCTGCTGTTGTTTGGGATCGGCGGGAAGCTTCGTTTTACGGCAAACGGAAGAAGCGTTACGCTGAATCCGGGCTGCTTCTGTCTTTTGAGCGACGAGGCGTGGCGCGGGGCTCTGTGCCCGGAGCTGCCGCAGGGACATTTCGAGGGCTTTTTCCTTTCGGTGGAGGTCGAGGCCGCAGATGCATGGAGCAACTGCAGCCTTGGCATTTTCGCGCCGGATTTTTCCGCAGTGCTGGAGCAAATTCGAGACTTCGGCCCGGGAGTTGCTCTAAACGGCGGAATACATGGAGAACATGTGTTCCGGGAGCTTTATGAGGCGGCAGAGGAGAAGGAAGTGATTTTTACGCGGCTGAAGCTGGCGGAGTTGTTTTTGCTTCTGAACCGTATCCCCATCCAGCCAGAGGCAGAGGCATATCTGCCCAGAGGACAGGAACTGCTGATCCGCCATCTTCGCGATCATATCATCAGTGACGAACTGCACTACAGTTCTTTGGAAGAGCTGGCGGTGGAACACGGGATCTCTGTTAGTTTCCTGCAGAAAAGCTTTAAGCAGGTCTATGGGATGCCTGTCTATCAATATCTGAAAAGCTATCGACTGGAAAAGGCGGCTGCAGCCCTGCAGAACAGCGACCGCAGCGTGACCAAAATCGCACTGGACGCGGGCTACACCAATCCTGCCAAATTCTCCGAGGCTTTTCGAAGGCAATTCGGCCTGCCGCCCTCCAATTACCGAAGGAATAATCAAAATCAAAATGGATAAGAAAAACGAAAACGGGGTGGATAATCCACCCCGTTTTGCATATACTATCCGTGGTTAGCAAATGCTAATCAAAGCTGAGCAGGAAGGAGAATGAACAGTGTCTGAGCAAAGCCTGATCCGAAACGCAGCCCCGACGCTGGCGGGTCTCAAGACCGGGAGCCTCTTTCCGTTTCGTTACGAAACCAGGACGCAGGCACTGTGGGAGCTGCGCAGCTTGAATCGGCGCCTTACTCCAAAGGGACTGCGTCTGCTGCCTCTGCGCATGACAAATGGGTTCGCCGTGCTATATCTCTACCGACCGACCCAACTCCAGAAGGACCTGCAAGATCCGAAAACCGTATGCCTGCTCAAGGAACAGGGCTATGCAGATTGCAGTGAGAAGGCTTGTTTGCGGGAGCTGTACAGGCGCTTTAATCTGGATTCCGGCTTTCCCCATGAGGTTGGGCTTTTCCTCAGCTATCCGCCGGAGGATGTCCGAGGCTTTATGGAACACCGGGACCAAGGCTGCAAATGCGTGGGCTGCTGGAAGGTCTACGGAGATGAGCGGGCAGCGAGATGCACATTCGCACAGTTCAAGCATTGCACAAACTGCTATCTGCGGCAGTATGCCCAGGGGAAGTCTCTGGAGCAGCTTGCCGTCAAAATATAAACCATGGAGGATATGAACATGAAAACTGCTGTCGTTTATTGGAGCGGAACAGGCAACACGGAACAAATGGCGAAGGCTGTTCTGGAGGGCGCTGTAACCGCCGGCGCGGAGGCTTCTCTGCTGAGCGCCTCAGATTTTACCGCCGACCAGATGAGCGAATACGATGCGCTCGCTTTCGGCTGCCCGTCTATGGGCGTGGAATCCCTGGAAGAGGGCGAGTTTGAGCCGATGTTCCAAAGCTGTGAGCCGTTCCTGGCCGGGAAAAAGATTGCCCTGTTTGGCTCCTACGGCTGGGGCGACGGGGAATGGATGCGTAATTGGGAGGACAAGTGCCGCGCAGACGGTGCAGTGCTGGCCTGCGAAAGCGTGATCTGCAACGATGCTCCCAATGACAGTGCGATCACTGCCTGCAAGGCCCTGGGCGCTGCCCTGGCCAACTGATTTGGTATCTCCCGAGCTGTCCGCCAACAGTTCGGTAGTGCATTTCCTTTTCTTTCCTTTCGTTTTTCTCAAAATGATCCCGGGCGTGGACTTACCTCCCCGCGTCCGGGCGCAGACACCGGACGGGCTCGGTGCTGTGAACTGGTCTGACAAACCAGGGGGAGTCTCGTGCCACCTATGGTGGTCCCCTTGTCAAGACCACAGTTTGAGAAAAATGCGTGAACATTTTCAGCGTCAAATCTGACTCTGTTGTATTCCGCCAAGAGAATCTTGCGACCATTGACCAGGTAGCCGCCCGCCCGCGGCGGGTCGAAGA
>JAFOKO010000030.1 GCA_017419715.1 Oscillospiraceae bacterium
CCCCTCATCCGTCACCGGGCTTCCGTGAGACGCCCGGCGCCACCTTCCCCCGAGGGGGAAGGCAAGGAACGCGCCCCCGTAAAGCCTTCCCCCTTGGGGGAAGGTGGCCCGTAGGGCCGGATGAGGGGCGCACCGATTGGACTGAGCTGTTCCGGTGAACGAATGCCGGGGACGGAGGTACGGATTCTTCGCTTCGCTCAGAATGACAGGCGGGGGAAGCAGTGCGAAACCGCAACACCCCTCATCCGCCCCAGTGTGCGCACTGGGGCACCTTCCCCCGAGGGGGAAGGCTAAGGACGCGCCATCAAAGCTGGAGCCCCTTGGGATAGAAAAAGCGAAGCTTGTGCTCCGACAGGCGGATCTCCACATCCTTGCCCAGGCGAATCTCGCCGTCCAGGTTGACGACCTCCTCACGGTCACAGCGGATGCGGACCCGGTCGGTGGAGACATGGGTGAAGACCTCGGGGTATTCGGCGTAGCGCCCGGCCTTGTACTTGCCGATGATGCGGGCCACCTCGAGCCGGGAGACTTTTTTCACCAGCAGGACCTCCAGCTTGCCGTCGTCCGGCCTTGCTTCCGGGACCGGCTCGTAGCCGCCGCCGTAAAAGCGGCCGTTGCAGACGCAAATCAGAATGAAGCGGCCATCGACGGTCCTCCCGTCCAGCTCCACCGTGTAGTGCCGGTGGATGCCCTGGATCAGATTGACCGCCGTGGAGAGATTGTAGGCGCGCTTGCCGGAAATCAGGGGCAGGCGCTTGTAGGAAGGAATTCCGGCGGCAATTCGGGCGTCGATGCCGATGGAACAGATGGACAGGCTGTAGTCCTCGCCCACCTGGATCAGATCCAGCAGGCGCTCTTCGGGGTCCAGCAGGCGTTCCAAATCGGTGAAGGCCCCGGGCTCCGAGAAGTTCTTGACAAAGTCGTTGCCGGAGCCGCAAGGGTAGTGCGTCACGGCCAGATTTGCCGCGCCCGCCGCGCCGCAAACCACCTCGTTGAGGGTGCCGTCGCCGCCACAGGCATAGACGCGGGTCTCCGCGCCGCTTTCTGCAGCCGCCCGCGTGATGGCGCTGCAGTCTCCCACCCGCTTCGAGACCCGGATGGCAAAATCCAGACCCCGCGCCTCGCATAGCGCACGGATCATGGTGCTCAGCTGCACCGTCTGATCGCGCTTCCCTGCCGCAGGGTTGATGATGAACAGGTGCTTCATGCTTTTTGCCTCTTGTCGGTGTACTGGAACAAATTGCACTGGATCATGCCGTTATACAGCTTGCGCTTTTTGTCGGCCCGGGCGCCGAAGTAGTGCTCGAACTCCGGCTCGGAGGAGATGATGAACTTCTGCCAGCCGTCGGCGAAGCGGAGGTGCTTTCCCAGGGCCTGGTAGAGCCGCTGGGCGCTCCGCTGTTCCATCATCCGTTCGCCGTAGGGCGGGTTGCAGACGATGACGCCGCCGGAGGCGGGCAGGTCGCGCTTGGTGGCGTCGGCCTCCTCAAAGCGGATCAGCTTGCCCACGCCTGCCTTCTTCGCGTTGGAGATGGCAATGTTCAGGCTCTCCGGGTCGTTGTCGGAACCGAGGATGCGGTATTCGCCCCGGAACTCGGCGTCCCGGGCGGCCTGCCTGGCCTGCTCCCAGGCGGAGGCGGGCACAAAGCCCCAATTCTGGGCGGAGAAGCTTCGGTTCAGACCGGGGGCCCGGTTCAGCGCCATCAGCGCGGCCTCGATCACGATCGTTCCACTGCCGCAAAAGGGGTCCCAGAAGAAGTCCCGGCCCCGGTAGCGGGCCAGGGTCACCATTGCGGCGGCCAAGGTCTCCCGCAAGGGCGCGTCGTTGCCCACGGCCCGGTAGCCGCGCTTGTGGAGCCCGACCCCGCTGGTGTCGAGATAGAGCTCACAGACATCCTTCATGATGGAGAACTGGAGCTGATAGAGCGCGCCAGTTTCGGGCAGCCAGCTCAGCCCGTAGTGCTTGCCCAGCCGCTCCACAGCGGCCTTTTTGATGATGGCCTGGCAGTCGGGCACGGAGTGGAGCTGGGAATTCAGACAGTGGCCCTTGACGGGGAATTTGGCGTCCTTGGGCAGGAAGTCCTCCAAAGGGATGGCCTTCACGCCCTGGAAGAGCTCTTCAAAGCTCCGGGCTGGGAAGGCCGCGAGGCGCAGCAGTACCCGTTCGCCCATGCGCATGCGCAGATTGGCCGCAGCCAGCGCGTCCGCGCCGCCGTCAAAGAGCACGCGGCCATTCTCCACGCGGATATTGTCCAGCGAAAGCCGCCGCAGCTCGTCGCCCACCAGCCCCTCCAGGCCGAAGAGACAGGGGACGGAAAAGGTAAATTGTTCAGACATGGCATACTCCGAAATGCAGATTGCTAAGCGCAAAATGCAGGATGGTTTTGATCCTTGTTATTATATCGGGAAAAAGGTCGAAAGGCAAGAGAAAAAATTAGCGTAAGAGCAAACACGGGAATTCGCGGGTCGGAGATCAGAGGGCATAGACCGCACAAATGGCACAGGCTGCCGTAGCACCCAGAAGGAACCCACGCAAGGCTTGAAAAACAAGCATTTCCAACACTTTAAACATTTTCTTGTGCAATTTCGATAAAAATACTTGATTTTTTTCGCTATAATGACAATTGACTGTGCAAAGCACAGCAAATACAATTAAAGGAGACTTGTTCAATGAAAGCAAAACGATTTGTGGCGGCCTGTTCTTTGGCGGCCGTCATCCTGGCCTCTTCTGCGGCATCAGCTATTACAGTGTATATGTCGCATGGTACATGGCACTATGGTGACACGTCATACTTGTGGGATCCGGGGGTTGTTTACTCTGACTACGGCGATAACAGGTATGAATTGTCCTATGCAGAGGTTGTAAATGCAAACGGTGTAATGAAATCTATGTGGGCGCCGTCAGATCAATACAGAGCTTCCGTAAGCATACCCGGAGTCGCCTTTAAGAAAGATTATGCCGATTTCGGTTACAAAGACAGATCATAATTCTTAACGCCATAGCATCATGCTTTGGGAGGCAATGTGTCCTTAAAAGCATGATGCTATGGTATCTGTGCGTAATTCCCGCAGCACGGGATCACAACAATGCCGGAACCAGACTGGAACAGAGCATCTTCACCGGTGAATCAATTGTAAGTAGGAGCGCTTATGAAAAAGAAAACGATTATGCTTGGACTTTTTGCGGCCAATCTGATATTATTTCTGCTGTATTCCATGATTACATTTTGCCTATATCCTGAGGCGTGTGTTCAGAAGGATAAAATTCCTTTGACTGTGAAATGGAAGGAACAAATGGAGCGTACAGCATACATTGACAGGCTGTATGCGATAGCGGATGAGATGGGCGGAGACCTGATGCTCAGCGTTATGACAGGCGATTATGTAAATCAGTACTACCGAACTGAAAATGATCCATCTTTTATCCAGATCGAGGGGCTCCAGCCGGGCGCGCGGTATTCTACTGATCCGAAAGCCGGAGAAGAGAAAATCAAAGGCTTTTTCTTTCTGCTGGACAGTGATTTTCGAATTGCGCCGCTGCGGACCTTGGAGGATATGGACATTGATCTTTCCGTACAGGCGATTCTGATTCGCAGCGATCAGGAAAAAGCTTTTTCGGAATTAGCGGAAAAATATGGTTTGGAGCTTGGTTCCGGGGGGCACGGCGTCGCAATAGATAATTCGTTCATAGGATTCTATCTGGCAATGGCAGCGCTTGCTTTTTTCCTCCTCATCTCTGTAGTGTTCTATGCCTTTTCGCGTGCCAAGGATATGTTCGTAAAAAAGACATTGGGCTATTCCAATCGGGACATTGTAGCGGCGGAGATGCGGGAGAACGCGCGCGCGCTGCTGCAGATTACGGGCATTCTTCTGCTGATCGCGTTTGTGCTGTTTTCGGTACTCTCCGACCTTTCTTCGACGCTGTACTTTTTTAAAGTGAACTGGCTGATGATCCTGCTGTATCTGCTGGGAACGGTGTTGCTTGTTTTCTTGCTGGTGTATCTTGTCTGCAAGCAATGCAGCATCAGGAGCAGCAAGGGAAAAAGCTTCGATAAGCAGTTGTTTGCCTTCACGCTTTTGTTTAAGGCCGCAATTATATGGGCGATTGCCGTTTCCATAAGTGGTTTGCTTCCGAATTTCAGGCAATTCTATTCTGCATATCGGTCTGCAAGGAATGCAGCATCGCTGGCGGAGGGCTATGCAGCCACGACGATCAACATAAGACTGGAAGATCCTGACCTCGATCCTGAACGATATACCGATACCTACCGTTCTTTCTATCAGAAGATGCACGATGATTACAATTTGATCGTTGCACAATTTCCGGAGGATAGTATCTATACGCCATGGAAGGGTGCGACAGACACGATCTATGGCAAGATAAACGATAATTATCTGGATTCCTTTGACACGATATACGGTACAGACGGGAAGCCGATCCGTTCGGACCGCTTGGTGGCGGGAAAAAAGAATTATCTGATCTCCGAGCATTATTACCCGAATGGCATGGAGATTCAGGACTCTGAGGACGAGCATTATATTGTATTTTCGGATACCAGCAGCTTTTTTACCTTTTCCTGCCAAAACCATAATGGCATCATCTGCGGTGCGCGAATGCTTGTGGAAGTATATGATCCTGAGTTTGAGTTCCAACACGGCGATAACTTTTTGAGTAGCGCCCAACTTGGCAGCTTATACACGGGGTCAACATTCTTTCGATACGATACCGAATCTCCACGCACCCCCTATGAGCAGGTATTTCCTGTGGTGAAAGAAACAGGCATGGATAAAATCTTCCTTGCCGCGCCCACGGTACAGCAGGAGTTTATGCAATGGGTTGACCTTTACCAAGAGGGCGTATTGCAAATAATTGCAGCCCTTCTATGCTTGATGTTTGCCCTTGCGGTCATTATCGTGAATGCTGCGGAATTGGACTATAGGATACACGCCAGGGATCTTGCGGTCAAATGTGTGGCAGGGTATGCGCTCTGGGATGTTCTGCTGTTCCGTATTCTGCTCAAGATGCTGATGATTCCTGTTTTGCTGATATTTGTCAGCGTCCCAATTGCAATTGGCTGCGTTTTGATCGAATTGCTCATCTATTATCCGTGCATGAAGAGAAGATACAAAACAAACGCGGTTACGGTTCTGAAAGGAGAATAAACAGCCATGGGAAACATCATAGCGTTAAAAAATATCAATAAGAAATTTGGGAATCACGAGATCTTCCGGGATTTCAGTCTGGAAATCGAGCGGGGCGACTTCGTCTGCATCACCGGGGAGAGCGGCAAGGGCAAAACGACCCTGCTGAACATCATCGGCATGCTGGAGAGCCCGGATTCCGGCACCGTCACCGTCAACGGCGTGGAGAACCCGAGGCTAAACAAGCCCGCCGGGCGGAAGCTGCTGAAAAAGGACATTTTTTATGTGTTCCAGAACTACGGTCTGGTGGAGGATCAGACGGTGAAATACAATCTGAAAATCGCGGGCTATTTCACAAGGAAAACCAAGGACAGCGATTTGGAGGCTGCCCTCGCCAAGGTGGGGCTTGGCCCCGAGTTTCTGAAA
>JAFOKO010000031.1 GCA_017419715.1 Oscillospiraceae bacterium
ACAAAAGTATTCCCTATGAAAGTGTCCACACAACAGGGTCTTCCATCTTTTGGTACTTTTTCCCCGTCTCTATCCGGGGGCATACCTAAAGTCTGCGTGTCCATTTTCATGGGTACAGTTTATTGGCCGCCCCTACGCATCTCCTATTGCCTATTGCCTATAATCCCTGGGGCCCGGTCGCTTGTCCCCCGTTTCCCGCATTCCCTCTTGCCTATTGCCTGTGGTCTGTGGTAGAATAGAAGAAAAAACGGGAGGACATGACCATGAAACAGATTACGCTCGGGCGCACCGGGATCACGGTGCCGCAAAACGCCTTCGGCGCGCTGCCGATCCAGCGGGTGGACGACGAAACGGCGATTCGCCTGCTCCACATGGCCTACGACGGCGGGATGCGTTTCTTCGATACGGCGCGGGCCTACTCCGACAGCGAGGCCAAGGTGGGGGCCGCCTTCGACGGGATTCGGAACAAGAATTTCCTGGCCACCAAGACCCACGCCACCACGCCGGAGGCCTTTTGGAAGGATCTGGAAACCAGTCTTCACACCCTGCGCACCGACTACATCGACATCTACCAGCTCCACTGTGCCAAGCAGTGTTATCGGCCCGGGGACGGGACGGGAATGTATGAAGCTCTGCAGGAGGCCAAGGCCCAGGGCAAGATCCGCCACATCGGCATCACGGCCCATCTGATCGGCGTGGCGGAGGAGATCGTGGCCAGCGGGCTCTACGAGACCCTGCAATTTCCCTTCTCCTATCTATCCACAGAGCGGGAGATGGCCCTGGTGCGCTCCTGTGAGGCGGCGGGCATGGGCTATATTGCCATGAAAGGACTGGCCGGTGGCCTGTTGACCAATGCAGAGGCCTGCATGGCCTTTATGCAGCAGTTCAACGCCCTGCCCATCTGGGGCATCCAGCGGGAGGAAGAGCTCCGGCAATGGCTGGCCTTCTTTGACCGGGAGCCGGTGTTGACGCCGGAGCTGGAGGCTGTGATCGAGGCCGACCGCAAGGCCCTGGCCGGGGAGTTCTGCCGGGGCTGTGGCTATTGCGCCCCCTGCACGGTGGGCATCGTGATCAACCAGTGCGCCCGCATGTCTCAGATGGTGCGCCGTGCCCCCTCCGCCGCCTGGCTCAACGAGCACTGGCAGGCCGAGATGGCAAAAATCGACGACTGTGTGGAGTGCGGCATCTGCATGACCCGCTGCCCCTACGGACTGCAGATCCCGCAACTGCTGCAGAAAAACCTGGCCGATTACCGGAGCATTTTGAACGGAATCACCAGGGTTTGAGGAAGTAAAACCCGGAGCCGTAACATGGGTTCCGGGTTTTTCACATGTTCAAGAATAGAAGCTGATCTTGAACAGCGCGCCTTGCGGGGCATGGTTGGAGGCCCGCAAGCTTCCGCCTTGGGCGGAGATGACTTTTTTCGCAAAGGCAAGGCCGATGCCGAAGCCGCTCTTGGTGTATTCGGAGGAACGGTAGAAGCGCTCAAAAATATGGGGCAGTTCCTGCTCCGGGATCCCTTCGCCGGTATCGGCGATCGTGAGAACGGTGGAGGTGCCGGACCTTTTTGCCGTCATGCGGACCGTGCCGCCCGGAGGGGTATGCTCGACGGCGTTTTTCAGCAGATTGATCAGCGCCTCGGAGGTATAGCGCAAATCGCCGGTGAAGCCCGGCGCGCCGTCGATTTCCGTTTGGAGCTCGACGCCCTTCAACTCCGCGGTGACCGAGACAGTATCCACGGATTGCTCGATCAGCTCCCGGCAGGAAACGCGCTCTCGGGCAAAGCGGACCGCGTCGGCTTCGATCCGGGACAGGCTCAGCATCGTCTCGATCAGCCATTTCATGCGGGAGAGCAGATCGTACAGGTCCCGCAAGTACGCCCGGCGGCCTTCTTCCGACAGTTTTGGCGAACGCATCAGATCGAGCAGCATCATGACGGAGGTCAAAGGCGTCCGAAGCTGGTGGGAGATGTCCTCCAGCGCTTCCTTGGCGAACTGTTTTTCGGCGACCAGCGCCGCGTTCTGCTCCCGGAGGCGGATCGTCATCTTGTGAATCTCTGCGGCCAGCACGCTCAGCTCGCCCTCTTTGTATTCGTCAAAGCGGATCACATCTTCGCCCCGGAGGATACGGTCCACATCGTTGCAAAGCTTCTCTGCCAGGCGCTGCCGCTGCCGAAGCAGGGCCTCATAGAACGCAAAGAGCATGCCGGACAAAACGAGCACCACCAGTGCACAGGGAAGGCTGAAAAAACAGCAGCAGCCAGCGGCAGCGGCGCTCAGCAGCAGGTGGAACAGGCGGCGGTTTCGATTGCTCATGCCTCCACCGCCTTATAGCCGAGGCCCCGGATCGTCAAAATTATTGTGGGATTTTGGGGATCGTCCTCGATCTTTTCCCGCAAGCGGCGGATGTAGACGCTCAGCGTGTTGTCGGAGACGAATTCCTTGGTCATCACCCAGAGCTCCTCCGCGATCCGGTCCCGGGAGAGCATTTGATTTTTGTTGGAGACAAACACCAGCAGCATGCGATATTCCAGCGCGGACAGGCTGAGCTCCCGCCCGTTTTTGAACACAAGTCCCTTGATGGGGTCGACCGTGATCGGGCCGCATTGGAGCAAGGGCGCGTATTTTTCGTGCTTGCGCATGGCGTTTTTCATGCGGGCCAGCAGCTCCCGCGTGCCGAAGGGCTTGCCGATGTAGTCGTCCGCCCCCATCTCAAACCCGGCCACCGTGCAGGCCTCGTCGGCAGAAGCCGTGATGAAGATCACAGGGGTATCGCTCTGCTTTTTGATGGCCGCACAGACAGAATAGCCGTTGCCGTCTTTCAGGGAAATATCCAGCAGCACGCAATCGTAGCGGTTTTCCTCGAACAGCCGCAAGCCTTCCCGCTGGCCGTTGGCGTGCGAAGTCGCGTAGCCCTCGGCGTTGAGAAAGCGGATCAAAATACTCGCCAGCTGCTCGTCGTCCTCAATCAGCAGAATCTGGGACATACTACCACCTCCTGTCTCCCCCATCTTAGCATGAAACACCGCAAAAAGCAAGCGGGGAGTGACTGGTGACTATTGCCTGATGACTATTGCCTGATGACTATTGCCTTGTAACTATTGCCTGGTGTCTATCGCTCACGCTTCGTTGTGGATCCGTTCGGTGAGGCTGTTTTTGTTCTGGGCGTGGAGCATCAGAATGGTATCTACGCTGCCTGCCGCGAAGGCCAGGGCGGAGGCCAGGGCAATGCGGGCGAAGATGGTCACGGGATCCAGCTTGACCAGATCCATAATGATTTTGGCATTTCTATCCTCCAGATACAGCATCCATTCCTCCCCGTAGATGGTGTTCATGAGCTTCGGCACCATCAGCTGCTCATGCAGGACAATGACCAGGATACAGATCACAGCCGACACAACGCCTGCTTTTATGACATATTGCAGGCATTCCACCAGCGTCATGCGGAGCAGCTGTCCGTCCGTCATGCCCACGCATTGCAGGGAGGCCATCTCGCTTCGGCGGTTGGCAATGCCGGTGGAGATGATATTCAGCAGATTGATCAGCGCGGCCAGGGCAATGATGCAGTTGAAAAACAGCACGCCGGTCCGGATGGAGGCCAGGATATTCTTTGTTTTCAGAATTTCTCCAAAATTATCCTCAAGCAGCTCCATCAACTTGCCATGCGCCCGGAAGAAGCTCAAGGCCTGTTGATACTCCGTGAAGCCATATTCGCCGTTTTCTATGGCTCTCATTTCGGCAAATGCGAATTCTGCCTTTGCCCCAAACCAGTCTTCTTTGATGCTCTGGTAGTAGTCCAGCGCGCCTACCAGCCCGTCTCTGATTTCTTCATAGTTATAGCTTTCGCACACGGCGCAAATTTTGAGCTCATGCGGACACCGTTCGGGCTCGGGCGATCCCGCGTCGGGATCCGTCTGCCCCTGTCCGCCCCGCGCTTTCATCAGACTGTTGGAATACAGCACGATCGTCCCTGTTTTTGCTTCAGCGATTGCCTTCTGCATATGCTCGATCTCTTTTTCGTCCAGATCTCTGTCTTCGATGCGGGGGGAGATAAACACGAAATCGCCGCTGCTGGCAAGCGTGTCGTAGCAAACCGGCGGGTTTGACCCGAAAATATACTGATATTCCTGCTGATTGACAAAGCACAGGGTCCTTTTGTGGTAGGACGCTCGATCCGGATCCGGGTCTTCGCTGGGGTATTCCAGGGTTTCTACGACGAAGACCCGGACATCTTGAAACAGGCCGCTTTGTTCCAGCGCCTGCAATCCATCGAAAAGGCTCACGCCGTCGTCCGGGTCCTCCAGCAGCTCCACAGAATAGGTGGGATATCCGTTTGCGTCACCGCCCCAGCGTTCTGCTACAAACCTCTCCAGGCTTTGGAACAGTTCGGAAAAGAGCGCAAACAGCGTGATAGAGACAGTCAAGGTGAGAACCGTGATGCGGAAGCGTTTTTTCTGCCGTCTGGCGTTGCGGGAGGCAATGCGCCCCGACAGGCCGAAGAACAGGCCGGAAAGGCTGTGCTTTTTGACGGTTTTCACCTGGTCGGCCCGGGCGGTGATGGCGTCCATGGGGGTCTTGCGCACCACGCGCATACCCACGCCGTAGGCGGAGAGGAAGGTCCAGATCAGACCTACCACAGCGGCAACCAGCAGCATCAGCGGGCGGACGGAGAAGTGCATCTTCCAGTTTAGAACGCTTCCAATGCTCAGCACCTCGGCAAGCCCTGCCCCCAGGACCGCACGGTACATCCCAAAGGCCAGCGCGATCCCCAATACAAGGCCCAACGGAACGGCGGGTACACAGAGCCATAGGCTCTCCCGCGTGATGATCCGCACGATCTGCTTGGGCGTGGCGCCGATGGATTGCAGAACGCCGTAGTGCCGTTCCCGCTCCTTGGAGGAGATCTCAAAGGCCGTGTCCACCACAAGCCGCAGCGCAAAGGCGAACAGCAAAGCAAAGATGAGGACGATCCAGAAGACCAGAAATTTTTGGACCCGTATATCGCTGCCGATCCCGTCCAGCTTCATCCGTGTTTGGTTCCATTCATAATCCAGCTCGTCCACTTGATTGTTGATCTGGAGGCTGTCCAGCCAAAGATACTGGCTGCCGATCTCTTTGTCCAGCCGAATTTTGGCCGTCAAGCTTCCTTTTACGACCAGCTCAAAGCTTACAGACTGGACGAATGGATCGTTTTTCAGTGCGCTGGCCTTGTTCTCGGGCCAGTTGTAGATGATCAGGTGGTACGGGGGCGAAGTTCTGTCCTCGTACGCTTCTATGTTGTCCATAATCACGCCGTAGAGCACGAAAAACATGGCCATGACCGCAACGGCCACCGCGATGCTAACGACTGTAAACGCCGACTGCCGCTTCTGGGCCTTGACATACCGGGAGGCAAGCAGGTTTTCAAAGCGCATTGCCGCCCGCCCCCTTTGACGCGCCCTTGGTCTCGTCGGAGATGATTTTGCCGTCGTGCAGCACGATGATCCGGTCACACTGCTCGGCGAGGCTTTCGTCGTGCGTGACCATGAGGATGGTCTGCTTCAGTTCCCGGTTGGTTTGGCGGAAAAGCTCCATGATCTCGGCGCTGTTTTTGCTGTCCAGATTGCCCGTAGGCTCGTCCGCGAGGACGATTTGCGGCGCGGTGAAGATGGCACGGCCGATGGCGGCCCGCTGCTGCTGGCCGCCCGAGAGCTGGGAGGGCAGGTGGTTTCTGCGCTCCTTGAGCTCCAGCATATCCAGGATCTTTTCCAGTTGCGCCTTGTCCGGCTTCCGCCCGTCCATGAGCACCGGGAGCACGATGTTCTCCTCCGCAGTGAGCACGGGGTTCAAATTGTAAAACTGATAGATCAGCCCGACCTGCCTTCTGCGGAAGATGGCCAGCTCCTTCTTGTTGTGCTGGAACACATCCTGTCCATCCAGCCAGACCTTCCCGGAAGTCGGCTGATCCACCGCGCCCAGCAGATGCAGCAGAGTGGACTTGCCCGAGCCGCTGGCGCCGATGATGGCGACCATCTGCCCCTTTGGCACGGAGAACGACACGCCGTCCACCGCCCGCACCTCGTTTTCGCCCTTTCCGTAGACCTTGCAGAGCGCTTCGACTTTCAACAATTCCATTTCTTTTCTTCCTCCTGTTCAAGTTGTTTGTTTCCTGTTTTATTTGTCATATTGCATATCATTCCGCGTTTCGGACGCGCTCGGCGAGGCTCTGCTTGCCCTGGGCGCGCAGCATTGCGGCCGAAGCCGCAGCGCCCGCCGCAAAGGCCACGGCGGAGGCCAGGGCGATTCTGGCGAAGATCGCGGCAGAATTCAGCTTGAGCAGATCCATGAGGATGTTTCCTTCCTTTGTATTCACATGCAGAATCCAGTTCTCTCCGAAGCTGATCTCCATCAGCAGCGGAAACAGCAGCTGTCTGCATCCGAAGATGACCAGGCCGCAAATCACAGAGCTGATCAGCGCCGCCTTCATAACATACTGCAGGCATTCCGCCAGCGTCATGCGGAGCAGCTGCCCGTCCGTCATGCCCACGCATTGCAGGGAGGCCATCTCGCTTCGGCGGTTGGCAATGCCGGTGGAGATGATATTCAGCAGGTTCACCAGCGCGGCCAGCGCGATAATGCAGTTCAGAAACAGCACACCGGCCCGAACCGCAGCCAGGACTTTTTGCACCATCAGCAAGCCCGCGTAATTATCATCGTAAAGCGTGATGCATTTGGAATGCGCCCGGAAGAACGACAGGATCTTTTGATAATTCGCACGCTCAGCTTCATTGCTCATTTGACAGGACAGCGTGATGTCTATATAGCTTTCCCCGCACCAGTCTTCTATGATCGCTATGTAGCTTTCCAGTGAGCCGACCAGTATCTGCCCCATAATTAAGGTATCCCCGAGTCTCATTTCAGAATATTCCGAGCGCTCAGACACCGCGCATACCGGGAACTCATGCAAGCGAAGCTCTGGATCGGGCCACACAAAGTTGGGGTCCTGCATCTCCTGCTCGGTCGGTTCTTCCCGGTATTCCGTGTAGAGCGCCACTTTCCCTGCTTCCGCGTCCGAGCGGAAGTCGAGCTTCCAGGCTTCTTCCGGAGCAAGCGTATCCTCGGGATCCATTTTCTCGGGAACATACACGAAGCCGCCGCTGTTGACAAGCGCTTCATAGCTTACAGGCGGATCGCCTTCAAACAGGGATCGGTATTCCGCCTCATCAACAAAACACGCCATGATCCGGTGGTTGTAATACTCGCCCCGATTATCTGTTTCGTCGTAACGGTATTTCGTTTGGAAGCTTTGCAAGGCATGGGATCGGAGCTGCTCAAACAGATCGGAGTTGTGGATCAAGACCAACGTATCAGAGACAGTTTCGCCGGAGTCCGGATCCTTCTGCAAAGTAACAGAGAAATAGAGGCGTCCATCGTAGTCTTTAAAAAATAACTGCCTGATAAAGATTTCCGCGTTGTCCATCAAGGCGGTGAAGATCGCAAACAGCGTGATGGAAACCGTCAAGGTGAGGACGGTGATGCGGAAGCGTTTTTTCTGCCGCCGTGCGTTGCGGTAGGCAATGCGTCCCGGCAGGCCGAAGAACAGGCCGGAAAGCGTGAACTTCCGGTGCAGCTTGCCGGAGCGCCGGGCCTTCTGTACCCGGGCGGGCCGGGTCATGATGGCGTCGATCGGCGTTTTTTTCACAACACGCATTCCCACGCCGTAGGCGGAGAAAAAGGTCCACAGCAGGCCGACCACGGCGGCAGCCAGCAGCATCAGCGGGCGGACAGAGAAGTGCAGGTCCAGCTCCATGTTGTCCACGCTGTTCAGCAGCTCGGACAGTCCTGCCCCCATCACCGCGTGGTACATTCCGAGGGCGAACAGGAGCCCGAGCGCAAGCCCAAGCGGGACGGCGAAGACGCACAGCCGAAGGCCCTCCCGCGTGATGATCCGCACGATCTGCTTGGGCGCAGCGCCGATGGATTGCAGAACGCCGTAATGCCGTTCCCGCTCCTTGGCGGAGACCTCAAAGGCTGTGTCCACCACCAGCCGAAGCGCAACGGCGAACAGCAGGACGAAAATAAGGAGGCACCAGAAATCCAGGAATCTCTGGACGATCGCTTCGCTGCCGATCCCGTCGTAAAACATCAGCTTCTCGTTCCAGTCATAGGAAAGCTCGTCGGTCTGTATTTTATATTTGAGATCCTCCAGCCAGGAGCTGGGATCGTCCAGGCCGTTCTGGAACACGATTTGAGCCGTTAAGGCGTCCGCGTCAAAGCGTTCAAAGCGCACGGACTCCACATGCGCCTCATTTCGAAGCAGGGTGGCCTTGTTCTCCGGCCAGTTGTAGATGATCAGATGATACGGCTCCTTGTTGTACACATTCGTTCTCAGATTGTCCATGATCGTGCCGTAGAGCACGAAGAGCATGGTCATGATCGCAACCGCGGTTGCGATGCTGAGGACTGTAAAGACGGACTGCCGCTTCTGGGCCTTGATATAGCGCGAGGCAAGCAGACTTTCATAACGCATGGTTGATCTCCTCCGTAAAAAGGTCAATTATCGACGGAATCTCATTCCGCATTTCGGACGCGCTCGGCGAGGCTCTGCTTGCCCTGGGCGCGCAGCATTGCGAGCGAAGCCACACTGCCCGCCGCAAAGGTGAAGGCGGAGGCAAGGACGATCCTGAGGGCGATCACGGCAAAGTCCAGCTTTGCCAGGTCGAGGAGCCGTTGGAAGCCTTCAAACAGCTCCCCATAGCGTCCCATTATGATCTTTGGAACCAAAATCCGGTTGAATCCCACATGGATCAGCGCACAGAGCAGCAGGGACGCCAGAGCGGCCTTCAAGACATACTGCAGGCATTCGATCAGCGACATGCGGAGCAGCTGTCCGTCCGTCATGCCCACGCACTGCAGGGAGGCCAACTCGCTTCGGCGGTTGGCAATGCCGGTGGAGATGATATTCAGCAGATTGATCAGCGCGGCCAGCGCGATGATGCAGTTCAGAAACAGCACACCGGCGCGTAGGGCGGCTATGCCGTTTTGCGTGCGAAGCCCCTCCGCATAGGAATCGCGCCAGACATCTATCTGATCGGCATGCGCCCGGAAGAAGGCATCGATCTTCTGATACGCCGCCCGGCTGTATCCATTCTCCTGCCCTACGAAAAGATAGATAAAGAAGTCCCTGTCTTCGTTGGCTTCGTTGCTGAGCAGATCATTCCGGAGCTTCAGATAGGTATCCAGCGTGCCGATCAGATCGCCGCCATAATAGTCATATTGCGGCAAATCGCTGACCACGGCGCACACCGGGAACGCATGCGGACGCCGCTGGATCGCAGGCACTTCCGTGTCGGGGTCCGCCAGACTCTGCCAGGGGTCATATTCCGGTATGCTATAGGAATTCAGTGTGACTTCCCCGGCTTGCGCGTCAGAAAGGACCTTCTGATATCCGACAGAAAGCTTCTCATAGAATGCGGCGGCATTCTTGTTGTTATCATACTCATCGGCGAACGCCTCAATGCGGAACGGAATATACACAAAGCTTCCGCTGCTCGCAAGCGCTTCATAGCTGACCGGTGGCTCAGCTCCGAAGATAGCTTGATATACCGATGGATTGACAAAATCGACAGATAGCCGGAAGCCAAGCTGCTGTTCCGACATGGTATCCCCCTCTGGATATTCCAGCATTTCAGTTCTAATCAGCCGGACCTCATGAAACAGGCCGCTGTTTTCCAGCAGGGAGAGGGTATCGGGCAGATCCGCTCCGTCCGCCGGCATGACAAGAAAATCGGAGCCTTCGTAGGCATTTTCCCGGATCAGCGCCAGCATGGTGTTCTCCACGGCGGTCGCCAAAGCGGTAAAGATCGCAAACAGCGTGACGGAGACGGTCAAGGTGAGGACGGTGATGCGGAAGCGTTTCTTCTGCCGCCGGGCGTTGCGGTAGGCGATGCGTCCGGGCAGACCGAAGAGCAGACTGGACAGCAGCCCCAGCAGTGTGAGCTCCCGACGCAGCAGGCCGGAGCGCCTGCCGGGATCGACTTCCTTCCCCCGGGCCGTGATGGCGTCCATTGGGGTCTTGCGCACCACGCGAAGGCCCACGCCGTAGGCCGAGAAGAAGGTCCAGACCACGCCGACCATGGCGGAAATGAGCAGCATCCTCGGCAGCACGATAAAGCTTGGCTGATATGCGCCCTCCGCCTCGCTGCCCAGCAGATCGGACAAGCCTGCCGAGAGGATCGCACGGTACATGCCAAAGGAGAGCAGCACGCCCAGCGCCACGCCGATCGGGATAGCGACGACACAGAGCCGCAAGCCCTCCCGCGTGATGATCCGCACGATCTGCTGGGGCGTGGCCCCGATGGACTGCAGAAGGCCATAGTGCTGTTCCCGCTCCTTGGAGGAGATCTCAAAGGCTGTGTCCACCACCAGGCGGATCGCAATGGAGAAGAACAGCACAAACAGGAAGAGCAGTGCAAAAAGAAACAGTCTTACGACAATACTGTCACTGCCGATCCCGTCCACAAACATCAGCATTTCGTTCCATTCGTACGGGGGCAGCGAATGCGCTTGCTCCCATGCTTCGTCCGCGTCGGATTCTGAGACGGTACGGCTTAATTCCACGCGGTGTTGGATCTCCATATTTTTCAGCCATTCGTTCGGATCGTCGATACCCTTCCGAAGCATGATTTTGGCGGACAGGTATCCGTTCTCCTTGGGCTCGAAGTTGACGGATTGGACATATTGATTGCTGCGCAAGGCGGAGGCCTTGTTCTCCGGCCATTCGCGGATCAGCAGATGATAGGGCCCGTTCTGATAGGCGGACGCCCTCAGATTGCCCAGAAGCACCCCGTAGAGCACGAAAAAAACACTTATGACCGCAACCGCGACCACAATGCTGAGCAGTGTAAAAACGGACTGCCGCTTCTGGGCTCTGATGTACCGCGAGGCGAGCAGGCTTTCATAGCGCATAGTCGATCCCCTCCAAAGATTCACCTGTCAATTGTATCATAGCATGGTTTTCTAACAATGACATTATCCGAATCTTACAATTTTGTCACCCGGCTTGCCATTTTGCCGGAGATAGATTATAATGATCCCAAAATCACATTCCAAGCCAAGGAGACAAGCGGCATGAAGAAACTACGGATCGCGATCATTCAGGCTTTGCTTCGCGGGTCTGCACAGGAGCGCGGCGCACAGGTGCGGGCGCTGGTACAGCAGGCCGCCGCACTGAAGCCGGACCTGGTCACCCTGCCGGAGATTTGGAACGGACCCTATCAGCAGGATCTGTTTCCGAGCTTTGCAGAGCCCCGCTTCGGCCCGTCCTGGCAGCTGCTGTCTGAGCTTGCCGCCGCGCACGGGATCTGGCTCTCCGGCGGCTCCATCGCTGAGCGCGAGGGGGGTAAGGTCTACAACACAGCCTATGTCTTTGACCGCACCGGAAAGGAAGCGGCGCGGCACCGCAAGATGCACCTGTTCGACATCCAGATCACGGGCGGCCAGCACTTTCTGGAATCCCAGACGCTCACAGCCGGGAACGAGGTGACGGTCTTTGACACGGAGTTTTGCCGAATGGGGCTGTGCATCTGCTATGATCTTCGCTTCCCGGAGCTGGCCCGGCTGATGGTGGACCGGGGCGCAAAGCTGATCCTGGTACCGGCGGCCTTCAACATGACCACCGGGCCTGCCCACTGGGAACTGCTGTTCCGCCAGCGGGCGGTAGACAATCAGGTCTTCTGCATCGGGACCTCTCCCGCCAGAGACGAGGCGGCGAGCTATCACGCCTGGGGGCATTCCATCGTGACGGACCCCTGGGGCCGGGTCGTGACGCAGATGGACGCGGAAGAGGCCCTCCGCGTCGTGGAGCTGGATCTGGATCTGGTGGAGCAGATCCGCGCCGAACTGCCGCTTCTGGCGCACCGCAGGACCGACCTCTACCGGCTGGTGCAGATCCCATAAGAACCGCAGCGCTCCCCGACCGCAGGCGCGGTTGGGGAGCGTTGGCTGTATCGGGCATTGGCAGGCTCAGCTTCCGCCGACCTTGATCCACATGGCGGGACGGACCGCGTTATACGCATCATCCAGGTATTGGTCCAGGTGGGTTATGGAACCGCTCGGCGTGATACAGGGCGCATTCCAGTTGCTAAAGCCCTGGAACCGCATCCACCACCAACAGCTGCAGGCTCCGTCCTCCGTCTCGTTGTTTCTGTACGGCGCGCCCTGGGCGATGGCGTAGGCAGTTGGCGCACAGATCCTGGATGCCTCGGACGGAAAGTATTTGTAGATTTCCGTCTGATCCAGGGCAAAAAGTTTGTCGTTGGCATCTGCTGTTTTCAGCGTATCCTGCCGTTCCCTGGCCGTGATCAGCGTCTCCACGATCCGCGCCTGTTCCTCTTCCGTGAATGCATCGTTCACAAAGTTCTCGTTCAGCCAGTGTCTTATGTTGCAGCTCGTCCAGGTAACGCGTGCTTTGGTGGTGCTGTATGGCTGGCAATCCAGAGCATAGCGGCTGATGACCAGGGCTCTGTCCTGCTCTCGCGCCAGAACCAGCCATTCGACATCCTCCGGGCCGTTGGAAGCGTCGTTGTCCTGCTCGTATGCGCCGAAGAACAAATAGTCTCCAACTTGCGGGTCTTCCAGCAGGGCAGCCCGATAGGCCCCATAGATCTCGCTCGCTTTTACAGCGCTGTCCCGGTAGCCGTCCAGCGCCAGCAAGGCGGGATACGCTTCGCCATAGGCCCCCGCCTCCAGAAGCGAGACGGCGGCGTTGTATTGCTGTTCCTGCTTTTCCGTCTTGCAGAGCTCGATTCTTGCCGCGCTGTCCCGATAGCCGTTTAGCAGGGCAAAGGCGGCAAGCGCCTCGTCATATTCGCCCGCACGCGCATGGGCCGCCGCAATTTCGTACTGGCAATCCAGAAGCTTCGTTTCACTGTCCCGGCAGCCGTCCATGGCCGCAAAGGCGGCGCTGGCAGCCGCATAGTTTCCGGCGGCAAAGAGCGCTTCGGCCCGCCGATAGCGGAGGGCGGGGCGGATCGCCGTATGCAGTACGATCGCGAAGCTCAGGCAGGCCGCAAGGCCTGCACCGGCGATCCAGCGCCGCTTTTTGCGCCGCCTTGCCTGTGCTTCCCGCTTCGCCCGCTCGGCCTTCTCCTGTTCTTGCAGGGCAAGGAGGCGTTGTTGGCAGACGGCGATCTGTTCCTCTGCATCGCGCCAGCCCGGGATCTGGTGAAACAGTTCGATCGCCTGCTGCTGAAGCGCCGGATTTTTCAGACCGCGCATGGCCTCGGAAGCCTCCCGATAGATCTCATCCTTGCGGGCAGTTTCCGCATCCTGTCCTCCGGGCGGCTCTGCCTGCCGCTTGCGCGCTTCCTCCTGCAAGACGCCGTCCCGAATGCGGTAGGTGACATCCGCCCGGGCGGAGATATCCGGGTCGTGGGTGACTACCACCACACAGTAGCCCTCCCGGTGCGCCAGCTGCAGCAGTAACTCGATGATCCGGCTTCCGTTTTCCGTATCCAGGTTGCCGGTCGGCTCATCTGCCAACAGCAGGCGGGTGTCCATGCTCATGGCACGGGCAATTGCGACCCGCTGCTGTTCGCCGCCGGAGAGCATGTTTGGAAAGCGATCGAGCACACTGTCCGGAAGTCCGACCTTGCGGACCAGCTCCGCCGCCCGCGCTCTGGACGCTTCTCCCCGGAAGCCCCGGATCTCCATGGGATAGACCACATTTTCCAGCACCGTCAACATGGGCAGCAGGCGGAAGGATTGGTAGATCACGGCGGCATGTTCCCGGCGGTAGCGCTCCAGGTCCAGCGCGGCTGTGGACTGCCCGTTGAACAGGATCTCGCCCGCGCTTGGCAGCATCAGTCCGGCCAGAAGCGACAGCAGTGTGCTCTTGCCAGAGCCGGATTTGCCCACCAGGGCATAGAGATGGCCTTCTTCAAAGCTGCAGTTCACGCCGTTCAGCGCGTTGACCGTCTGATATTTGTTCTTATAGATATATTTGACATTTTGTACTTCAACAATGGACACCGCGTTTTCCTCCCTTCCCTATTCCGGCTCCGTCAAAGACACGAACGACGCCTTCGTAAGCCCAGTCACGACGCAAAGCAGTGTGGAAGCGTTCCAGAGCAGCCAGAACGCCCCGCACAACAGCAAGAACATCGTGGAAAACCCGCTCCCGGTCAAGCGGGAAAGCATCACGCCCAGGCCAATGCCCAGTGTGCTCAGCACTGCCTGTTCGAAGGAGAAGTTCCAGCGAATCCACCGCCGCCGCGTGCCCATGGCGCGCATCAGCGCGATCTCCTTGCGTCTGGAGGCAGTCAACAGCCACGCCAGCGCAAAGCCAATGATCCCGGCAATGGCGTACAGTGCGTCATACAGCACGCCCACATACTGGATCTGCCGTTCCATGGAGTGGGTCGTGTTCAAATAGATCTCATCCTCCACAATGGCAAAGGGATGGGCCCGGTCCCCGGTCTGCACCCAGGTAAAGCCGGATCGCGCCAGGGCCTGCCGCACCTCCTGCAGATCATTGGCGCTCCGCAAGGTGAAGCGGAAGCTGTCATAGGTGCGGGTGGTGATATTGTTGGCGTCAAAGTCGGCATAGGATTCCCCCTGTTCTTCCTTCGCCGCAATGACGGGGAGAAAGCTGATGGGCGAGAGTACATTCGATTTGGAGGTATCGGCATTGTATGCGCCGACCACCAGGACATCCACGGTCCCAAAGGCTTCCACGGAGAAGTAGAACGGCGCGTAGAACAGGAAGCGCACCGTGTCGCCCAGCTCGATCCCATGCTCCTCCATCATGTGCTTCGGCAGGGCGCAAATCTTCGCTTTCCCCGCAAAATCGGCATCTGAATACCCGTCCAGCCATTGAATATTCTGATTCTTCTCATAGTGGAAGATCGGACTGCCGTTGACGGTTGACGCGGCAACCCACCTGGAAGTCGCCTGCAGACGGTCGATCAGCGTCTCCATGGCAAAGGAGCCAATGGCGGGAATGCGGGTCTGTGGCAGTTCGTGTTCAGTCCCGTCCGCCGATTTGCTTACGCCGACCGGCTCACAGTAGGCCACGGTATCGGTAAGCGTATAATCTGAAATCAACCCCGTTTCCAGAAGCTGCTTGACCGGCCAGTAACGCACGGTCAAGCCGTCGATCAGCTGTCCCCGGTAATCGGTGGCAAAGCCGGTAATCACCGCATGCTCCCGGTATGCCTCGAGCTGTGCGCGATAGCCGTCGAGGGAAGTCGTCAAGCGTCCGAAAAAAACTGCCACGATGCTGCACAGCAGAATGACGGCAAGCGTGCGAATCGCGCCCCGGCGGATCGAGAGCAGCGCATACTTCAGCACATTGGAAAGCCTGGAGCTCTTGCGCGCACGCTTCGGAAAAACCTGCAGGGCAAGGAGGCGACGCCCGGGCTTGTGCGCGCTTTCCTGCAGACAGCCCAGCGCAAATGAAGCCGTAAACAACACCGAGCCGAGCACCAGCAGAGCCGCCGAGAGCAGGTACACAGAGAACGGGATCACCGGCTCGAAGGCCAGATTCCGAGAAAGGGACAGGCGACTGCCGGAAAAGCGAAGATCCTCGTCGGCAAACTGCGTCGCAAACTGAGCCAGCGCGCCCAGGACCCGGCGCTCCAGCAGCTTTCCGATCAGCGCGCCAGGCACCGCGGAGCAGATCGCCAGAAACAGCGCGGCAGCCAGAAAATACAGCACCACAGGGACGCGGTTTGTGCCCAGGGCGCGCATAGTCAACGCGGTTTCTTTTTGCCGCGAGACAAACAGATGGCTCTGCATGGCATGGGCGGCAAGCGCAAGCATCAGGCAAACGAACAGGAACACAAGCGACAAAAACAGCAGCTCCCGCATCGGCTCCGTTGCCGCCCCATAGCCTTGGTCGTAGATGCTCACCCGGAAGCCGTAGTCCTGCAGCGGCTGTGCAAGCTCTGCAAAATCTGCCGCCTGATCGTTTTGCAGGCGGAAGTGCCCCAGCCGGTAGCCCGTAACCGGGCGAATGCCGATTTTGTCCACTGATGCGTCCGGCAGAAAAACTTGATAGGTATGCTCCTCGGAATCCCGGTAGAGGCCGACAATTTCATATTCACTCTCGTCGACAAGTTCCCATTTTCCCGGCTCGTACAGGGCGCGGGCGGAAGAGAATACCTGCAGTGGGATCCGGTCGCCGACATCCAGCTCAAAGGCGCCGGCCGTGCGTTCGGAAACGATACACACCCGGGCGCGGGTGTTGTATTCCTGTTCGGTAAACAGTCTGCCCTTTGTCATGGCGATCGTCTGCTGCTGGAACGGCGGATAGTCCTCCAGCGCGGCGGAGTAGAACACACGCAAGCTGTTATTGTTTTTCTGAACATTGCTCGCAAGCCGCAAATAGTCTTCGCCCGCCTCCTCCGCGTCATCCGGCGTAAAGGGCGGAACCGTTACAAGCTGTTCCCCTTCATAATAACTCGCGCTTTCCGCAAAGAACCAGGGGTTTTCGGTCTGCCCCTTGAAAAACCTTCCCACCGTGTAATAGGTTTTTCCGTTTTCCAGTTTTTCTCCGCCATCGCACGGCATGTCAGCCTTCCGCACGAAGAGCATGGTACCGGTATAATCATAGCAGGAATAACAGCTTTCGACGACCTCCATCAGAAAAACATCCAGGCGATCGTCATACATAATGTTTTTCAGCCGCATGATCGCCCGGTTTGGCTCCAGCACATTGCCGTCTGTCCGGTGCATGCCTTCGATAAGCGCGACATGGTTGCTCTCCGCCTCGTAGCTGAGCACGCTCGGCGCACGGAGCAGCGCGTCCAGTTCGTCCCGGTGCTGCGCCACCGCCTGTTCCAGCGCCTCATCGTAAAACGAGGAGCGGGGGTATTCGCTTCCGATATACTGCAGATCGGCGATCGTGTGGTAGTAGTCGTCGCAGTCAGAAAGATAGCTGCGCACGGCGGAAAAGACGCACAGGGAAACGGTCAACAGCGCGGAGAGCAAAATCAGGACCGCCGAAAACAGGGCGGTTTTCCACGGCGTCCGCAAGACGCTTTTGAGTCCGTTTTTAATCGTAAGCATAGGCTGGGGGCTCCTTTCACTTTGGGGATACGCCAATGGACCGGCTCTCGGAAGCATTCAATTTCCGCAAGCAGTTCCTTCCGCGATCCACGGTCTTATCTATTTGTGGCGCGGCTTGCGGTTTCGTTACAATTTTTTTACAATTACGAGCTATTTTTTTGAAACGCATCCCGACTTTTTGCAAGTTCTATGCTATAATAAAAGCCAACTACACACCATGTGCGGGATAGGAGATGCAGATATGCTGGAAGTAAGCCACTACACCAAGCGCTACGGCAACATGCTTGCCTGCGACGATTTGACATTTTCGCTGCCAGACGGCAGCATTACGGTCCTACTCGGCCCCAACGGCGCGGGAAAGTCCACGCTGATGAAGGGAATCACCGGGTTTTTGCGTTTTGAGGGGAGGATCCTGATCAACGGGCTGTCCAACGCGGAGCTTGCCAGCCGCCGCGCCCTGGGCTATATCCCGGAGATCCCGTCCTTCTACCCGAATCTCACCGTCTGGGAACACATGGAGTTTGTCGCCCGCGCTTACCGGCTGCAAAACTATCAGGAGCGGGCGGCCGCGCTGTTGGAGCGCTTTTCTCTCACGGAGCACAGAAAAAAGCTGGGCGCCGCCCTCTCCAAGGGCATGGCGCAGAAGCTCAGCATCTGCCTGGGCCTGTTTACCCAGCCCTCCGTGCTGCTGCTGGACGAACCCTTTATCGGCCTGGACCCGCACGCCATCAAGGAGCTCAAGCGCTTGATGGAGGAGCTTCGGGACCAGGGCGCAACCCTGCTGGTCAGCACGCACATCATCGAATCTGTGGACATGCTGTGGGACCGGGCGATCATCATGCAGAAGGGCGCCATTCGCAAAACCCTGAGCCGGAAAGAACTGGACCAGAGCGGCGTTTCTCTGGAGGCGTTGTTTTTTGAGATCACAGAAGGAACGCCACCCGAACAAAAAGCATAGGGAGGGCGCGCCATGCAGATGTTTTTCTACTTCTTTTTTCGGACCGCCTGGAATCAGCTTCGCTCCTTTCTCCGCACCTGGGCGTTTTATCTGTTTCTCGGGCTGCTGGGAGTCGGCGGGATCCTCTGGTATGGCTTGCGTTGGTACCTCTCTCGTCTTGCCGCGACGAACGCGGAACTGCCGACGAATGCGGCGGAGATTTTGACGGCCACCGGCATGAGCGGCCTCGGTCTGCTGGAGCTTGCAGTGGGGATCATGATCCTTGGCCTGCTGGTCATTCAGATCATCGGTGCGGAGCGGAGCGTCTCCACGATGTTCAAGCACGCGGATGTCAATCTGCTCTTTGCCAGCGACCTGCCTCCCCAGAAGGTGCTGGCCTTCCGGGTGGCCAATACGCTGGAGCTGCCCATTCTGGCAGGCTTTTTCCTGGCGATCCGGTTGCCGTTTCTGGCTGGAAAATATGATCTGTCGCTCTACGCGACCCTTTCCATTCTGCTGGCATGGTTTTTGCTGTTGGGCTTTTGCGTCCTGCTAAAGATCATTATCTATGAGCTGGGCAGTCGCCATCCCTGGTTCCGCAAGAGCGTACGCTGGGTGGTCATCGCCCTGCTGGCTGTGCTCTGCTATGCTTTTTACCGTACTTATATGGCCGCCGGAGGAAAGGACTTTTTCAAAACGGCGAGGCTTTTCTTTAACGCCTTCGCGACCCGCCGGATCCCCATCTGGGGCTGGGTCAAGGGAACGATGCTCTGCGCATTGGAGGGCAACCCGCTCGATTCCGTCGGCATGCTCAGCGCTTGCGTTTCCCTGCTCTCAATTCTAAGCTTGATCGCGTGGAAGCTGCCCGCGGACTATTACGAAGAGACGCTTCGCTCGGCGCAGGAGACTTCCCTGCTCCAGGAGGCTGTGAACAGCGAAGGCGCGGCCCTGCTCATCACGCGCACCCGGGAGCGGACGGTGAGCTGGGACGGCTTCCACCATGGCTGGGGCAGCAGCATCTACTTCTTCCGGGTCTTTCACAACCGCTTACGCACCTCCCGGTTTTTCATTTCCAGAACCATGTTGACCTACTGCTTCGCGGCCTTGGCGGGTGGGCTCTATGTCCGGTATTTTCTGGAAAAGCCCATCGATTATATCCCCGTTTTGGTGCTGGCAGTGATGGTCTTTTTCCGCATGATCATCTCCCCTGTCACGGAAGATATCCGCAAGGACACCTTTCTGCTGCAGCCGGAGCCGATCTGGTCAAAGCTGTTTTTCTCCCTGCTGGGCGGAAGCTGCAACTGCGCGGTGGACATATTCTTTCCGCTGATGATCGGCAGCGCGGCGGCAGGCTTCTCCCCGCTGCAGGGGCTTGCCTATCTGCCGGTTCTGGTGTCGCTGGACTTCTTTGCCAGCGCCTCCGGCGTGTTCACGGATGTGTCGATCCCGTCCTCGGTCGGCATCAGCTTCAAGCAGGTGATCCAGATCATCATGATGTATGTCGGACTGATTTTTGACGGCGTGGTGCTGAGCTACGGGATCAACGAAGGCAACAGCGAGATTGGCTTCGTTTTGATGAGCCTGCTGGATCTCCTGTGCGGCGGGATGTTCTTAGGCCTGACCGGCATCTGGCTCTATCCCTGCAAGGGAAAGGCACTTCGAGATGAAACGCGAACGCCGGACAAAAAGAGCGTCCGGCGCGCCTATTCAAGGGTCGGTCTGGCGTTGACCTGCATGTTTCTTGCCATCCGGATTGCCCAGCTGGCGCTGAGCGGCGCAGGCTTCAGCCAGCTTGTGGCCCTGTATCTGCCGACTTATTTGATCGGCCTGCCGGTATTTTTGTTGACGGTCGGCCGTCCGGCGGAGAGGCAGCGGCCAGATGAACACAGGCTGAGCTTGCGGGGCTTCCTTGTTTTGATCCCGGCCTGCTTTTTCGTCATGTATACCGGGAATCTCATCGGCCTGCTGCTGCAGCGCCTTCTGAACATACTTGTGTACCTACTCTCATACATACCTGGCCTCGAGTACGAAATACCTCGGATCGATGCGCTGATGGTGCTGGGGGAAGCTCCGGATCCGATCGTCAAGGCCCTGATCCTGGCGCTGGCCGCCCCGGTGACGGAGGAATTCGTCTTCCGCCGCTGTTTGATCGATCGACTTCGACCCTACGGCGAGAAGGCGGCGCTGATCGTCTCTGCGCTGGTGTTCGGGCTGTTCCACAGCGCGGCGAACCAGGTCTGCTACGCCTTTCTGCTCGGACTCGTGTTCGGCTATGTCTATCTGCGCACCGGGCGGCTTCGCTATTCCATGCTGCTGCATATTCTGATCAACAGCATGTCGGCGATCGTGCTTCCGCTGCTGTTGATGAAGGCGGGCTACTGGTACGATACCGAGCTTCAGAGCGGGGATCTGTTCTCCGTGCTCTCTCGGCCGGAGGTGTTGGTTCTGGTGCTCTATGTGGCCGCTGTGCTGATCCTCGCCCTGTTCGGTGCAATCGTGTTCGCCTTCGGCGTGCGGGAGCGGGAGCTCTCGCCGGGCGGTGCGCGGGTGAAGACGGCCTGCTCCGCCTGGGGCATTGTGCTTTTCCTTGTCCTCAGCGTGCTGATGCTGCTGTAAGCGCCGCGCCCTTTTTCCGGCGCCCCATCGGGCTGGATCGCTTTTTCAAACCTTCCCCGGGCAGAGCGCCCGGGGAATTGTTTTTTGCTCTATTATTCGAACATTTGTTCTTGATTTTTCCACCGTTTTGTGGTATAATAGAGTTGCCGAAGGGGAGATTGGTTTTTATAGGTATCTTGAAAGCGTTTCTTTTATGCATGGGGGTGTCTTAAAAGAAATGGCTTTTTGCAGGAAGGCAAGCGGCCTCTCCGTCGGCAAAACAGACAACAGGAAAGGAGGCTTCTGCATGGCTTTGCTCAGAGCAGAACTGAAGGGCGAAGGAAGGCTCACCTATCACAAGCAGGACGGTGGTCAGCCCAAGGCTGAAATCGTTGGGATCTATGAGGGGATCGTGGAGAACAACGAGGATCTTGCGCTGCCCCGTCTGGAGGCGTTCGATCCCGGCAGCATGCTGTACTGCATGGAAGATGACAGCATCTACATCAAAAACAGCCAGGGCTCCTGGGTCACGCTCAGCGCATAAACGCTCTCCCTAAGAGGGAATCTGCTCCCTCTGTGAAAGGCGGTGAACAGGCACTGTTGCTCCCGGAGGGAGCTTTCTTCTCTGGAGATGGTGGAAAAGGCGGATGCAGAAGCGTTCGCTCGTAAACGCCCAGGCAATTGCGGTGTCTGCTGCATGCGCTTTCCTCCGCAAGAAAAAACCGGCCCTTGCGGACCGGTTTTTCTTGCGTGAATTACGCCAGAGCGGCGGTGATGATGGCCATCTTGTAGACCTCGTCGGCGTTGCAGCCGCGGCTGAGGTCGTTGATGGGCGCATTCAGACCCTGCAGGATGGGGCCGTAGGCGGCAAAGCCGCCCAGACGCTGGGCGATCTTATAGCCGATGTTGCCGGCTTCGATGTTGGGGAAAATGAAGGTGTTGGCGTAGCCGGCGACCTTGCTGCCGGGGAACTTCAGCTGGCCGACCGTGGGAGACACGGCGGCGTCAAACTGCATCTCGCCGTCGATGGCCAGCTCGGGAGCCAGCTCCTTGGCCTTCTCGGTGGCAGCCTGGGACAGAGCGACGGTGCCGCCCTTGCCGGAGCCCTTGGTGGAGAAGCTCAGGAACGCGACCTTCGGATCGATATTGAAGATCTTGGCGCACTTGGCGCACTCGACGG
>JAFOKO010000032.1 GCA_017419715.1 Oscillospiraceae bacterium
CAATCCAAGATTCCATGGGCTGGTGGGAGTTGGAGGTCAACTGCTTGGTGTCGTAGGTGAACTTCCTGCCGCAGGATTTGCACTGGAAGCGCTGCTTCCCACGCAGAATCCCCTTGCGAATGAAAATGGCATTCTGGTCGCAGCAGCACGGACAGGTATCCGACTCAATCTCGGTCAGTTCCTGGTTCAGTGCCAGAAAGCGCTGGATCGTCTGGCTGATTTGATTTTTCTGGTATTCACTGAGCTGTTTCAGCATCGTCTGTAACGCTCTGTGGGTCATCTTTGTCGCTCTCTTGCTCTTGATGACCCTATTGTACACCGGATGCTGTCCCATAAATGGGTCAGGTCCTCACTTTGAAACTATACCCAAACAAAATTCCCGCCAGCACACCGTAGCGTGCACGCGGGACGGAAAGGAGCGTTGTTATGAATTCCAAAAAGAGAACCGTCACAGCAGCGGTCCTTTTGGTGCTGATCCTGGTCCTGGCTGCCTCTGGGGTCCATGCGTATCTCCAGGACGAGGATACGAAAAGCAACGCGTTCCAGATCGCGGAGGACCAGGTCGCGGTGAAGGAGACCTTCACGGAGCCGTCCACAATGGGGCAGAAGAACGAGGTCCAAAAGACTGTTGCCGTGCTAAACACCGGCAGCTCCGACCAGTATGTCCGTGTGTTTCTGGATTTTTCCGACAGCAGTGTGCGGGATCAAACGACGATCACCTATCGGAAAAACGGAAGCGAACAAGAAAAAAGCTGGGCGGAATTTCTGGCTGATCTGCCGGAGGACTGGGTCTACATCCCGGCCACAGACGAGACCGACGGCGCGCTCCTTGGCGGCTTTTTCTACTATACGAAGATCTTAGAGCCGGGAGAAACAACGCCGCCGCTGATCTCCGCGCTTTGCACAGATTTTGGCAGCTCCGAGCCCGAACACATCAAAAATTTTGATGTGATCGTCTACAGCGAGAGCGTTCAGACTGTAGAGATCAAAAGCGGCCTTGTGTATGACGATACTGATCCGGATGCCTGGAAAACGGCGTGGCGTAGTTTCCTGCAAGATGATGAATAACAGAAGGACCGTCGCAACGAATGAATTGCGACGGTCCTTTTTTATGACTTTGCAGCGGTGCCCGGGAGCAGGGAGAAGTAACGGCGGTGGGCGCGCTGGTAGGCGTCGTCGAAGACTTCGTCGCCGCCCTCATGCAGTTGGTCGAAGTACAGGTGCTCGTGGTCGGCCAGCTCGGGATGCACGCGGACGATGGTGGCGATGCCCACATTGGAACAGACATCCCCGATCCGCTGGAATTCAATGAGCAGATCGGAATAGGTGGGATTGGAAATGACACTGCATGCCCCGGTGCGAATGCGCCTCAGATGGTTTTGCTTCAGAACCACGATCAGATCCTTGGTCACCTGCACCAGAGGCTCGATTTGGCGGGCCGTCGCCACATCGCGGCGGCGGAAGGTGTGATCGGATTCGTCCAGCAACTGCATGATGGCATTTTCCAGCACGGCCAGCTCTGAAAGGGCGTCCGGGGACAACATGGTATTGTTGCGATGCAGGAAGGCGGCGTGATTTGCAATGTTGACGGCGTGGTCGCCCAGACGTTCGAACTCCGAGGTGACCTTGAAATACTGGTCCATGATGGAAACATGGTACTCGTTTTGCAGGTGGGGCAGAAAGCGGACCAGGTATTTGCTTACATTGTCCGTCATCCAGTCGATCTCATCCTCATCTGCCATGATTTCCTTGTAAACGCTGTCGTGATAGTTTTCCAGAAGGGTAAAGGATTTTTCAATGTTGGTGCGCGCGGCGGCCAGAACCGTCAACAGCAGGTTGTAGCAGCTTTGGAAGGCCAGAGCGGGCGTGTCAAAAAAAACTGGATTCAGCCCGTCCACCACGGATTTGAAGCGGCTTTCGCTCTCCGGCTGCTCCGGCGCGACGGGGTCCCTCACAAGCTTGTGGCTAAGCTTCTCATAGACACGAAGCATAGGCAGGAGCACGACGGCGCTGCTGAGATTAAACACGGTATTGGCGTTGGCGATGATGCCGGAATTGACCGTTTTATCCCACAGCGCGTTCAGCACCCCCAGGCGGTGACAGACGGCGACACCAACCAAAACCAATCCGGACTTGCTCAGATTGTACAGAATGTTCACGATCCCGACCCGCCGGGCGTCCTGCTTGGCGCCGATGGAGCAGACGATGGCTGTGGTCACACAGTCGCCCAAATATACGCCCACAATGACCGCATAGATGGACTTGAAGCTCAGCATTCCCGTGGCGGAAAAAGCCTGCAAAATACCGATCGTGGCCGAGGAGCTCTGCAGCACAAAAGCCACGCCAGCGCCGGTCAGATAGCCCAGAAACGGATTGGTGCCGAGCCTGGAAAACAGTGTTTCAAAGGTTCCGGATTCTGTCAGCGTATTGACTGCGCCGGACATATTCAACAGCCCGGAAAACAGAATGCCAAAGCCGATGGCAATGTTGCCCACAGCCCGAGCGCTTTTGAAAAAGCTGCCCATGACGAGCACAATGCCGATGATCAGCGCGATAGGCGCCAGGGTCGAGGGCTGGAGAAAGCGCAAAAACGAGGTGCCGGATGCGTCGATGTCCAGCAGACGGATGATCTGGCCGGTGACTGTGGTGCCCACGTTTGCGCCAACGATTATGCCGATGGACTGGTGCAGCGTCAAAATGCCTGCACTCACCAGACCGGCCGTGATGACGATGGTCGCGGTGGAGGACTGGATCAGAGCCGTGACCAGCACGCCCAACAGGAACGCCTTCACAGCATTGTCGGTCACACGTCCCATCACGACCTTCAAAGTGCCGGAGGAGCTTTCCTTCAGCGAATCCCCCATAAGGCGCATTCCATAAAGGAACATGGCCAGCCCACCCAGCAGAGAGATGATACTAAAAATGTCCATATTCTGAGCCTCTTCCTGCATGTTTCGCTTTGAGCCTTGATTATAGCATATTATGTTCCATTTTTCTATATAAATATTATGAAGTTTTGAAAAAACGGCCTTTGTTTGTACCGCTCCAAGCGCGGCGGTATTGACAATTGAAGGCAAACTATGTATAATCAACCAAGAATCCTTGGTTGATGCCGAAATGACGATTCTGCAAAGGAGGAACGCGAATGAGTTTACTTTCCAAGCTGTTGAGCGGCAAAATGCCCACGCTCTCTGATGTTGTGGATATGCTCCAGGCGAAGGACCAAGCGTCTGCCGATCCTGCCGGCCATGCCCAAAGCGCGAGCCAGCACAGCTCCAAGCCCGCTCAGGATCCTGTGAGGCCGTCCGAAGCACCCGCCGGCTTCTCCTGGGGCCGGGAAATGCCCAACGAGCCCAATCAGTACAACTATTACGGCACCTTCTGGGAATACTTTGAAGATATCTTTCAGCGGGATTTCCCGGAATACAGCTTCACCCGGAAGGAAAACCCCCGCTCGATGAGCGTCTATACCTATTACTTCTCCCAGGGAGACAAGACGGTGCTGGTGTTGGAGCTGCTGTCTGAACACAACGAGGTCTATAGGCTTCGTGAGGAATGCAGAGAGCGGCAGATCCCCTACTTGCGCTTCTACTATGACCACGACGGCTGGTGGAACACCCGCGCCTATGTGATCGACCGGATGCGCAAGGCCCTGGGCCGCTGATCAGCTCGCGGGTCGGAAGACCCGCCCCAAACAAGTGAAAAACAGAAAGAGAACGCTTTGCGCCTGCGGCGGACCCGGCACAAGCCTTATTTGACTTCGCAGGCAGTCGGCTTGTGTACGGTCTGGTACATCCCGGAAATTTTCCGGGCTTTAACGCCTTCTCTTTCTGTTTTTTCTATGAGGAGAATCACAATGTCACTGCTGGACGCCCTTTCCAGGCAGGAGACCTGGGAGGCCTTTTATCAATACAAAACAGGACTTGCCCGGCCCAAGGACGAGACCAAAGCCCTACGGGCTTACATCGACCGGCAGGCCTATCTTCCGGTTTGCGAGGCCATTGGCAGCGGAGCGCCCTTTCCACTGCCCCGGCGCGCCGTGATCTCCAAGCTTCATGCGGAGAAGAAACGGATCGTGTATATCTACCCGGAGCCGGAAAACACCCTGCTCAAGCTTTTGACCTGGCTGCTGTTGCGGCGTTACGACGGGCTCTTTGCGCCGGGCCTCTATTCCTTCCGCCCGGGCCGGACGGCAAAGGACGCCATTCGCAGCTTGCTGGCTGTGCCCGGTCTGGGATCCATGTATGCCTATAAGGTGGATATCAGCAATTATTTCAATTCCATTGATGTCGAGCGCTTCCTGCCGGAATTGGAACGGACCCTTTCAGACGATCCCGCGCTCTGCGGTTTCCTTTCCGCCCTGCTGCAGGAACCGCGGGTCCTGGAAAAGGGCAGGGAACAGACAGAACAAAAAGGGATCATGGCGGGCACGCCGCTTTCCGCTTTCTATGCCAACCTGTATCTGAGGGAGCTGGATTGGGAATTCATTTCCAGCGGCCTGCCCTATGCCCGTTATTCGGACGACATCATTCTCTTTGCGCCCACGGAAGCGGAGATGCTGGCCCATGCGGCGCGCTTGCGGGCACTGCTGTTGGCCCGGGGCTTGGCGCTGAACCCCAGCAAGGAGTGCTGCTACAGCCCAGAGACGGGCTGGACCTTTCTGGGCTTCTGCTGTCGGAACGGAGCAATCGACATTGCCCCTGCAACCCTGGACAAGCTGAAGGCCAAGATGCGCCGGAAGACCCGGGCGCTGGCCCGCTGGCGGGATCGCGGCGGCCACACGGGGGAGCAGGCCGCCGCTGCCTTTCTTCGCGTCTTTCACCGAAAGCTGCTGGACGCGCCGACGGGAAGCGAGCTAAGCTGGAGCAGTTGGTTCTTCTCTGTGATCACCACCACAGAGAGCCTGCACAGCATCGATCTCTACGCCCAGGACTGCTTGCGCTTTCTGATCAGCGGAACGCGGACCAAGGCGCGGTATCAGGTCCGCTATGAGGATCTGAAAGCGCTGGGCTATCGGAGCCTGGTGCATGCCTACTATGCGCACCGGGAAACAACGGAAAAAACGGACCTGTCTTCGTGAGGCAGGTCCGTTTTTTAAAAACGCAATTACAGAGCCTGTACGACCCGTTCGTAGACGCTCTGAGACAGCTGCAGGGTGTCGTGCAGCAGCTTTTCGCCCTTGGCGCGGAAGGCAGCGGCAGCGGCCTCGTCCTTGAGACTGCCGAGATTGATCAGCACATTCAGCCAAGCACCCTGGACCGCCGCGCTCAGCATCAGGGCGGACACGCCCAGATCGCTCAAGGCGTTGGCGTTGGTCTTGCCCATCAGCTCGTCGGTCAGCTTGATGGCATCATAAGACAGCTCCATCATGTGCATGGGAGATTCGATGCAAAGCACCAGGGCCTGCTGCATGGCAGCGGAGCGGGCAGCCTTTTCTTCGGGGCTTTCTTTGGGCATGCCCATGGCGGCGGAAAAGCTGTTGAACACCTCTGTGTCCTTCTCCATGGCAGTTAGGAAGGCTTCTTTCAGCGCGGAGGCCTTGTCGAAGCCAGCCTGGGCCAGAGCCTGGAAATCGCCGTACTTTTTTCGGCCCAGCGTCAACGCGCTCACCATGGCGGAAAGGGCGGCACCCAGGGAACCGGCCAGAGCAGCAGCAGAGCCGCCGCCGGGGGCGGGAGCATCGGAGCCCAGCAGGTTTGCGAATTCATGAACAGTCAGTTTGGAAAGTTCCATGGTATCCTCCTTATTCCATGTCCAGCAGGCTGTACTCCATGACCTGCTCGCGGCAGTTGAAATTCTCCAGCTTCAGATAGAACTCAGCACAGTCGATCAGAGCCTTGGCGGGGGTGATGCCCACCAGCTCGGAGCCGATGATGTGAGCGCCGTAGCGCTCCGCCAGGGTGCGGATCATCTCATAGGCGTAGAACAGAGGGGTCCCCTCATAGTTCACCATGTTCATAGAGACCTGGGCAATGTTGCGGTCCTCCAGCAGGATGCCCAGGGCCTTGCAGTACTGGAAGCCGCCGGAGGAGCCACGGATGGCCTTGGCGATGGCCTTGGCGATTTCCAGATTGTCGGTGTCCAGGTTGACATTGAAGGCGATCAGCGGCATTCTTGCGCCGATGGCAGTGATACCGGCAGTGGGATGAATCTTCCGCTCGCCGTAGTCGGGCGCCCAGTCGGGCTCCAGCAGTTTCTCGGGCATACCCTCGAACTGGCCCTTCCTGCACTTGGCCAGATTGCGGCGCTCGGGGCGGGTGGCGGAGTCTTCATACAGGAAGGAGGGAACCTGCAGTTCGTCCCAGATCCGCTGAGCGACCCGCTTGGAGAGCTCGATGCACTCGTCCAGGGTCACATCCATGGTGGGGACGAAAGGAATCACATCGGTCGCGCCCATACGGGGGTGCTGGCCCTGATGCTTGGTCATGTCAATGGTCTCCGTGGCCTTCTTGGTAAGCTGGAAGGACAGCTCTTCGATGGCGGCAGGGGAGCCGACCATCGTGAAAACGCAACGGTTATGGCTGCCGTCCGACTGGACATTCAGCAGGGTGCAGCCGGGAACGGAATTGGCCACATCCACCAGCCCCTGGAAGACGACGGGATCGACTTCCTTGCTGACGCTAAAATTGGGAATGCATTCAATAAGCTTAGCCATGGTAGAGTACTCCTTTTTTGATAACAGTATGGGCAAGATTGCTGCCCAGTCGGTAACACAGATAGTTGAGATCCGGGGCGTCCCAGATCACCAGATCGGCCTGCTTGGCGCGGTCAACTGAGCCAACCAGTTCCGCCATACCAATGGCGGCGGCGGCGTTCAGCGTTACGCCGGTCAGGACTTCTTCGGGGGTCAAACGATATTTCAGACAGGCGATGTTCATCACCAGCTGCAAGTTCAGGCAGGGGCAAGAGCCGGGATTGTAGTCCGAGGCCAGGGCCACGGGAACGCCCTGCTCGATCATCTTCCGGGCAGGAGCATAGGTAGAATTGAGATAAAAACTGGTGGCGGGCAGCAGGCAGGCGATGGTGCCGCCCCGGGCCATACTGGCAATGCCCTCGTCGGGACAGACGATCAGATGCTCGGCGGAAATGGCGCCAATCTGGCCTGCCAGCTGAGAACCGCCGATCGGGTCGATTTCGTCGGCGTGGATTTTGGGGATCAGGCCGTATTCCTTGCCGCATTCCAGAACCTGTCTGGATTCTTCTGCAGTGAAAACGCCGGTCTCACAGAATACATCACAGAAGCGCGCCAGCTTTTCCTGAGCCACGGCAGGGATTATTTCCTCGCAAAGCAGCTTCAGATAGCCCTCCCGGTTTTCCTTGTATTCCGGAGGCAGGGCGTGGGCCCCCATAAAGGTGGCGGCCACATCCATGGGATGGGTCTCGTTCAGTTTCCGGATGACCCGGAGCTGCTTGAGCTCCTCGTCTTTGCACAGGCCGTAGCCGCTCTTGGCCTCACAGGTGGTGGTGCCGAAGCGCATCATCTCATCCAGAGCAGTGGCGGCTTTATTCGTCAACTCCGCTTCCGTAGCGGCGTGGGTGGCCTTCACGGTGGAGAGGATGCCGCCGCCAGAGGCCAGAATGTCCAGATAGGGAACATTCCGAATCTTCATTGCCAGCTCGTTTTGCCGCCAGCCGCCAAAGATCAAATGCGTGTGGGCGTCCACCAGACCGGGCGTCACCAGCCGTCCGCCGGCGTCCAGTTTTTCCTCCGCTGTGAGGGGAGGCTCGCCGCTGCCGAAGGAGACGATCCTGCCGTTCTCTGTGTAGATCCAGGCGTTTTCCAGCACGCGGAGCTGCCCCTGGGCTGGACCCCGGTGGGCTTCCGTGCCCTCCGGGGTAGCCAGCATGCCAATGTTGTGGATCAGCAGGGAGCTCATTTCAGAACCTCCATGGCCTCGGCGATCACAGCATCGTCCGCCAGATAGGGGAGGGTGATGTGGTCTTTGCCGGCGTACATGCCGTTGTATTCCGCGGCGGTGCTCAGGGCGTTTTCGTTCCGGGCCCAGGCACGGCGGGCCACACCCACCATGGTGTCCCAGGGCATGGACATCCGAAGAATGGTGTCCACACGCTCAGAGCCGTCGAGCACCATGCCGAAGCCGCCGTTGATGGCCCGGCCAATGCCGGTGCCGCCGCCGTTGTGCAGGGCAATGTAGCTCATGCCCCGGGCCGCGTTGCCCGCATAGCACTGGGTCGCCATTTCCGCCATAATGTTGGAGCCGTCCTTGATATTGGAGGTCTCGCGGAAGGGGGCGTCGGTGCCGCCAGTGTCATGGTGGTCACGGCCCAGAATGACGGGGCCGATCTCGCCGTTGCGGACCATCTCATTGAATTTGAGAGCAATGTTCATACGGCCCATGGCGTCCTGATACAGAATGCGGCACTGGGTGCCCACCACCAGCTTGTTCTGCTTGGCGTCGCGGACCCAGACATAGTTGTCGTAGTCCTGGTAGCGGCGGTTGTGGGCCAGAATATAGTCGGCGGCAGCCTTGTCCGTCTTGTCGAGGTCTTCGCTCTTCCGGCTCAGACAGCACCAGCGGAAGGGACCGTAGCCGAAGTCGAAGAGGCAGGGCCCGAGGATATCCTCCACGTAGGAGGGGAAGACGAAACCGTCCAGATCGTTCTCGCCGTTGCGGCAGACGGACTTGACGCCCGCGTCGTAGACGGCCTTCAGGAAGGAGTTGCCGTAGTCAAAGAAGTAGGTGCCCTGCTGATGGAACTTGCAGATCATTTCGTAATGGTGGCGCAGGGTCTTGTCCACCAGCTTGCGGAAGCTTTCGGGATCCTTGTCCAGCATTTCGGTGCGCTGGGCGAAGCTGAGGCCCTGGGGGCAGTAGCCGCCGTCGTAGGGCACATGGCAGGAGGTCTGGTCGCTCATGAGGTCCACATGTACCTTGTGCGCATACAGGTATTCCAGCAGATCCACGATGTTGCCGTTGTAGGCCACGGCGCAAGCCGTTCCAGCCTTCTGGTGGTCCGTTGCGATCTGCACAGCCTCTTCTAGGCTGGCAGTGCGGTGGCTGACCCAGCCCTGAGTGTAGCGGGTGTCGATGCGGGAGTCGTCCACCTCCGCGATGATGGAGGCAGCTCCGGCAATCTCTGCGGCCTTGCCTTGGGCGCCGCTCATGCCGCCTAAGCCGGCGGAAATGAACAGCCGTCCGGCCAGGTTGCCGTCGTTGGGGATACCCAGCTTGAGGCGGCCTGCGTTCAGCAGGGTGTTGAAGGTGCCGTGGACGATGCCCTGGGGCCCGATGTACATCCAGCCGCCGGCGGTCATCTGGCCGTAGTTGGCCACGCCCAAAGCGGCGGCGCGGTTGAAGTTTTCCTGATCGTCAAAGGTACCCACCATCAGGCCGTTGGAAATAATGACGCGGGGGGCCAGCTTGTGAGAGTGGAACAGGCCCAGGGGATGGCCGGACATGACCACCAGTGTCTGCTCGTCGGTGAGTGCCTGCAGATACTTTTTGATCAGCCGGTACTGCATCCAGTTCTGGCAGACCTGGCCGGTCTCGCCGTAGGTCACCAACTCGTAGGGGTACAGGGCTACATCAAAGTCCAGGTTATTGTCGATCATGACCTGGATGGCCCGGCCCTCGATGCAATTGCCTTCATATTCGTCAATGGGTTTGCCGAAAAGCTTGCCAGCGGGGCGGTAGCGGTAGCCGTAGATGCGGCCGTGCTCTTTGAGCTCCTGGGCAAATTCCTTTGCCATCTGGGCGTGATGCTGTTTGGGAACATAACGAAGGGCGTTGCGGATTGCCAGCGCCTTGTCGGCCTCGGTGAGCTTGGATTCCCGCCGGGGGGCTCTGCGGTACTGTGGGTCGAACGCGGGATACTCCGGCAGTTCTTCGTCCAGCTTGATGGTCATGGCCTTGCTGAAATCAATGTCCATGCATATGCCTCCTTATAAAGTATCTCATGCAGCGGCGCACACTGTGCGCCACGGGAATAGTTGTTATTCAAAATCTGGAACGATTTCCGTGACGGCGTTCAGAATATCCTCGGAACGCACCAGCTTTTCGATCTGCTCAATGTCTGGGCGGATCTCTCGGTCCTCTTCCATGAAGGGGATCACGGCGCGAACCTTGTCATAAACGGCCTGGACGGCGGGGGACAGTCCTTCCCCCCAGGGGCCAACCCGGCGGCGGATATCCACAGCCTGGCAGGCGGTGAGTAGCTCATAAGCCAGCACGGAGCGTGTGTTTTCGAGGATCAGACCGGCCTTGCGGGCGGCAGTGGTGCCCATGGAGACGAAGTCCTCCTGGTTTGCAGAGGAGGGAATGGTGTCCACACAGGCGGGATGGGCAAAGACCTTGTTCTCCGAGGCCATGGAGGCGGCGGAGTACTGCACGATCATGAAGCCGCTGTTGACGCCGGCTTTGGTGGTCAAGAAGGGGGTCAAACCGTTGGACAGCGCCGCGTTGACCATGCGCTCGGTGCGGCGCTCAGAGATGGAGGCCAGCTCCGCGCAAGCAATGCCCAGGAAGTCGAAGGGCAGAGCCATAGGCTCGCCGTGGAAGTTGCCGCCGGAGATGACGGCCTCGTCCTCCGTGAACATCAGCGGGTTATCGGTCACGGCGTTGAGCTCAATGTCCACCTTCTCTTTGACATAGGCCAGCGCGTCCCGGACGGCTCCGTGCACCTGCGGGATGCAACGAAGGGCGTAGGCGTCCTGCACGCGGGCCCGCTGGCATTTGGTGAGGATCTCGCCGCCCTCCGCCAACTGTCGAAGGTGCTTTGCCACCTTGATCTGGCCCTTGTGGCCCCGGGCGGTGTGCATTCGCTCCTGGAAGGCATCCAGCTGGCCGCCCAGCGCGGTAAAGGTGACGGAGGCAATGATGTCGGCCAGATCGGCGGCCTGCATCGTGTCATAGAGATAGAGCGCGCCGACACTGGTCATGGCGCAGGTGCCGTTGGTGATGCCAAGGCCTTCCTTGCTTACCAGGGTATCCAGCACGGGGATCCCCGCCAGCTCCATGGCCTTTGCGCCGGGGTACTCCACGCCCTGATAGCGGGCCTTGCCCTTGCCCAGCAGCACCAGACCCATGTGGCTCAGGGGGGCCAGGTCACCGGAAGCGCCAAGGGAGCCCTTTTGCGGGATCACAGGAGTCACGCCCTTGTTGAGCATATCCACCAGCATGGTGACCAGCAGAGGCCGCACGCCGCTAATGCCCACACACAAGGCGTTGGCCCGGAGGAGCATCATGCCGCGCACCTGCTCGTCAGCGTAGGGTTCACCTGTGCCGACCGCATGGCTCAAAATCAAATTGGTGGAAAGCCTGGCGCTCATTTCCTCCGGGACGGCGACATTTGCAAAATCGCCGAAGCCGGTGGTGATACCATAGGCCACCCGCTTTTCCCGGGAAATCCGATCCGCCAGCTCACGAGAACGGATCATAGCCTGCATGGCTTCGTCCGAGACGGAAACCTTGGCGCCGAACCGGGCCACGGAGACAAAATCAGGCAGCGTCAAGCTGTGCCCGGTCAAGACCACCTTTCGGCCGCAATGGGGATGTTCCATGTCATAACACGCTCCTTTATACAATGCAGTTTTTTCAGCACTGGATTCTATATTTCGTGCGGAAACAAGCTCGCACGCTATCATTATAGCCGATTGTCTCGGGAAAAGCAAGGAATTTTCGCGGCGTTTTGCACAAGCTGTCCGATTCAACGCATCCTTGACAAAACTGCAGGCATGCATTAGAATAAACGCATGTTGAATACGATGGTATGAGGCAGGAAAGAAAATGATAGAGATCAAGAATTTGACAAAGTATTACGGAACAGGCGAGGCACGATTCAAGGTGCTGGACGGTATCTCGGTGCGGATCGAGGCGGGAGAATCCATCGTGCTTCTTGGTGCCTCCGGTTCCGGAAAATCCACATTTTTGAATGTGATCTCCGGCTTGGAAACGCTGGACGAAGGCTCCGTTGCATACGACGGCAAGCGGCTGGAAACCATGAGCGAAAAGGAATTGACCGCATTCCGCCGGGATCATACAGCCTTTATCTTTCAGCAGTACTATTTGCTTCCCCATCTCAATGTGGAGAAGAATGTCAAGATGGGGGCGGACCTGGATCACAACAAGGATTTCCTGCCATTGCTCGAAGCAGTGGGCCTGGCGGAAAAACGCAAAAAGTTTCCAGCTGAGCTCAGCGGCGGAGAGCAGCAGCGGGTCGCCATCGCAAGGGCGTTGGCGAAGCATCCCAAGGTACTCTTTCTGGATGAGCCGACCGGAGCGTTGGATGAAAAAACGGGCAGACTGGTCCTGGATTACATCTTGCAGCTACAGGCCAAACAGGGCTTTACCATGATCATGGTGACCCACAATGCCAATATCGCGGAGACGGCTGATCGGATCCTCCGAATGAACAGCGGCAAAATCGTAAGTGATACGCTCAATCCCCGCAAGAAAACAGCGTATGAGATAGGTTGGTGAGGACATGATCGTTGGCATCAAGGACAGCCTCAAGTTGTTTGGCATTTCCGTCATGGTCTGCTGTGCGGTCACCGTCTGCAATCTGTTTCTGAATTTTGATCTGGACCTTCGTGCAATTGCATGCTTTGTCGAAAACATGGAAGCACTGGCGTTTTATGACGCCTTGCGCATGACAACCAAGGTCGTATGCGGCGTCACCGGCGCATGCCTCGCTGCTACAACGGTCGTAATGCTGGTTTTCTATATCAAGCACTATATCGACCGGCATGCCAGGGAGATCGGCATTTTAAAGGCGCTGGGGTATTCCGATCTTAAAATTGCAAAAGGCTTTTCTGTATTTGGATTGAACATCTTCCTCGGCTGCCTGCTGGGTTATCTGCTCTCCCTTTTGCTTATGCCGATGTTCTATGAAAAGCAAAATGTGGGAAACTTCCTGCCAAATCTGAGCATTAAAATCCATTGGCTCCTGTTTCTGCCACTGGTCCTTCTCCCGGCCCTGGCCTTCGGCGCGATCGCCGTAGGCTATAGTCTGAGGAAGCTGAATCAATCCTGTGTAAATCTACTCAAGGGCATCGAAAAAGTCAAAGGAAAAAACCGTGCGGGCAAGGACAGAGCGGACTTTGTCTCCGAAATGCGAAGCTCCGTGCTCAGAAGCCGCAAGGTCTTGGTGTTTTTCATCTTTTTCTCCTCCTTCATTTTTTCAGACACGATCCTGATGTCCGTGAGCATGCGAGATATCGCAAGCGATATGATGGGGATCATGATTTTCCTCATCGGTGTCGTGTTGGCCTTTACCACGCTGTATATTGCCGTGAGCTCTGTGATCCGCTCCAACCAAAAGAGCGTGGCCATGATGCGGGTGTTTGGCTATGACGCTGCGGCCTGCAAACGCGCCGTTCTCGACGGCTACCGGCCAGCGTCCTATCTTGGCTTTGCCGTTGGCGCTGTGTATCAACACGCGATGCTTCGCATCATGGTCGAGGTGGTTTTTGCCGGGGTAGAGGGCGTGCCGGAATATGAGTTTTTTGGAGAAAGAGGTCCATTCCGGAAACTAACGGAAGCTACAACCCTTTATTTCCCAACAAAAACAGCCAATCCTTGGCCCCCGAATTAGCAAACAGCCCGAAATAATTAGGTTTTACAAGCGGTACAGGGCATTGAACTTTCCGTAGGATTTTTTGGAAAAAAGAGGTCCATCGGAGGTCCATTGCCACGTATTAGATCAAAAATCCAGTGTTGAGCTGTGTACGAATCACCGCCCCTTACAGGTTGGAGCGGGTGCCATTGACAAAACAACTATAACACACTGGAGGTCAATATGCAAGACAGGAAAATATATGAGAAGAGTCTTTCTGATTATCCCGATTTGCTCACCACCGAGGATTTGTCAAAGGCTCTCGGCGGACTCTGTAATAAGACGATCCGTAACATCTTGAAGCGTGGCGAAATCATACGCCTCAGAGATGGAAACCGTTATCTCCTTCCAAAAGAGTCCGTTATCGACTTCATGCTTTCAGACAGTTACAAAAGGATCATGCAAAGGAAGATGCTTATCAAGCAAACTGTCGAACTTGAGAGAGACATGATCCTGCATCGGAAGCGTCTGCTGGAGTTCTGCTATACTCCAAGATCGAAAAAAGAAATGATGCTTTTTCTGAATCTGAGCAGCGTCAAGATATTCTATCGTCTGTTTTTGGACCCGCTGCTGGAAACCGGAGAACTGCGTCCAACGATTAAAAATCGCACCAGCATCTCAACCCAAAAATACATTCGAGGAATCCGCGTGATATATTGACAGGCCGGAGCCAAATCGACGAGGAATTGCAAATCGCACATTTGCATTGCACGTCCTCCCGTCGTAGAATGGGCTCAAGGAGGCGATGGATCATGGCAAGAGACAAACACTATATCGAATTATCAGCAGCGGAGTGCCGTCTGGCCTACAATGCGCTGATGCAATTCCGCAACGATGTAATCGCAA
>JAFOKO010000033.1 GCA_017419715.1 Oscillospiraceae bacterium
GGCGAGAGCCGCTTCTACCTGTCCATGCAGGACGATGTCATGCGCCTGTTCGGCTCAGAGCGCATCATGAATATGATGGAGACCCTGGGCATCGACGAGGATACCCCCATCGACGCCAAGATGCTCTCCGGCGCGATCGAAAACGCCCAGAAGACCGTGGAAAGCCGCAACTACCAGGCCCGAAAGAATGTGCTGGAGTACGACGATGTGATGAACACCCAGCGGAAGGTCATCTACGACCAGCGTATGCAGGTGCTCAACGGCGAGGATCTGCAGAAGAACATCGAGGCCATGATGCGCTATGTGGTGGATTCCGAGGTGGAGAACAACTTCGGCCAGTCCGACTATGTGGAGGACGCGGCCCAGATGCAGGAGCTGCTGGCCCAGTTTGAGGGCAAGTTTATCGTTCCCGGCGCCTGGACTCCCACGGCGGACGAACTGAACAAGCTGGACAAGCAGGCCGTGAAGGAGCAGTTGCTCCGCCTGATGCAGGAGGCCTATGCCGCCAAGGAGGCCGAGTACGGCAGCGAAGTCATGCGCGAGGTGGAGCGGGTCATCACGCTCCGGGTCGTGGACGAGTACTGGATGGACAACATCGACGCCATGACCGATTTGCGCCAGGGCATTTCCCTACGCTCTTACGGCAATGTGGATCCCAAGGTGGAATACAAGCGCGAGGGCTTTGCGATGTTTGAGGGCATGATCAACGCCATCAAGGAGGAGACGGTGCGCCGCCTCTTCGCCGTCCGCATTCGAAGCGATAAGGACATGGAGCGCAAGAAGGTCGCCACCGTCACCGGTACCGGCGGCGGAGACGGCACCGTCAAGCGCCAGCCCGTGGTCAAAAAAGTCAAAATCGGCCCCAACGATCCCTGCCCCTGCGGCTCCGGCAAGAAGTACAAGAAGTGCTGCCGGGATAAGGACCTGGGAAGAAGCAATGCACAATGAACTTAAAACAAAGGCTTCGTGCCGCTTACGGGAAGGTCCCTGACCCCTTCTACTTTGACGGGGATATGAACTATATCCGCGCCTACTATGATTATCGAAGGGACAACGAGCTGGACGAGTTCCTCATCGACGAAGTCACCTGGTATGATCTGGACTTAGATCGGCTGTTTAAGCGGATCAACCCCAAGCGCTGCACCTCTGGGGAACAGTACCTCTACTATATGCTTCGTAGCCCGGCGGTTGACGCAAAGCGCTACGCGGAACGAAAGCAATTGATCGAGTACGCCCAGGCCGAGCCCGAACGCCGTCTGAGGGCGGAAAGCATTCTGGCCCGGCTGGGCTGTTCCAGACGGGCGGATCTGTGTCGGGCCTTTTCTCCCACCCGGCACGGGCTGGGCCTGCTCCTGGTCTATCTTCTGTTTGTGATAGCGTTGATCGGGGCAGGCGTCTATGCGGCGCTCGGGAGCGGGATAGAACGCTTCTACCCGCTTTTCGGCGCCCTATTGTGCAACAGCTATATCCATGAGTTTGGCAAGCGCCGCTCCCAGCGGGACTACGACACGGTGAACTATGTGGTCAACATGATCTTCGCCGTGCGGCGGCTGCGTAAACTCCACGACCCCACACTGGATGAGCAGATGCAGCCCGCCTATGAGAGCCTGAATCGCCTGCAGGCGGTGATCCGCACGGGCGGCGTCTCCACCGGCATGGACAGCAACGGCCTGCAGGACGCGATTTGTACAGTGACCCTGCTGGATCTGATCACATACGAGTTTCTGAAAAACAAGCTGGGTCGCTGTCACGACGATGTGTTCACGATCCATGAATACCTGGGCCGCCTGGATGCGGCCATCTCCATCGCCTCCTACCGGGCCAGCCTGGACGCCTATGCGGAGCCGGTTTTACACTTCGCCCCGGAAAAGAAGCGCTTTGTGAACGGGCTGGCCCTGCTGCACCCCATGCTGGACGAGCCTGTGGCAAACGACTGTGTGGCGGAGCGCCCGATCCTGATCACCGGCTCCAACGCCTCCGGCAAATCCACCTATCTGAAAACGGTGGCTCTGGCTGCGCTGATGGCCCAGAGTATTTGCACAGTCCTGGCGGAGCGCTATGAGGCCACGGCCTTCCGCATCTACAGCTCCATGGCCCTGCAAGACGACCTGCTGGCAGGGGAGAGCTACTATATCGTGGAGACAAAATCCCTCAAGCGCATTCTGGACGCGGCAGAGGAAGCTTCCCCCATCCTTTGCGTCGTCGACGAGGTGTTGCGGGGCACGAATACCGTGGAACGCATCGCGGCCTCCAGCGAGGTGCTTCGGGCGATGGCGGACGACGGCCTGCTCTGCCTGGCCGCCACCCATGATATTGAACTGTGCGAGCTCTTGCAGGACCGCTTTGACCTCTATCACTTTGAGGAACAGGTGGGCGAGAACGAGATGCTGTTCGACTATGTGATCCGTGCGGGAAAGGCCACTTCCCGCAACGCCATCAACCTCCTACAGCTCATCGGCTTTGACCGGCAGATCGTGGATCGCGCCCACCAAAGCGCCAACCGCTACCTGGAAACAGGGGAGTGGAGGGCGTAAAAAACCACGGAATGCAAAATGCAAAAAGAGGAACCACTATGTTTCAAACGCATACAATGCCTGAATATTTGACTTCCGACGCCATGACCGGGCGTGTGGTCCACTGTTTTTCGACCCGGCGCGGGGGCGTCTCGACTGGGTACCTGTCCTCACTGAACCTCGGCATCCACCGGGGGGACGAGTGGGACAATGTCTATGAAAACTACCGCCGTCTCGGCGCTGCCGTGGGCTTTGCCCCGGAGCAGACGGTCTTCACCCGGCAGACGCACACGGACATCGTGGCCCGGGTGGGAGCCGCGAACCGGGGCGACGGCCTCTTCCGCGAGGTGGAGCCGGAGCGGGACGGCATTTGCACGAACGAACCCGGCGTGGCGCTGGTCTGCTTTGCGGCGGACTGCACACCGATCCTGCTCCACGACCCGGTGCGCCACGCCGTGGCCGCTGTCCACGCGGGCTGGCGGGGGACCGCCAAAGGCATCGCCGCCCGCTGTGTGGAACTGATGACGCGAGAATTCGGCAGTGACCCCGCCGATCTGCAGGCCGCCATCGGCCCCTGCATCGGCCCCTGCTGTTTTGAGACGGGACCGGAGGTCCCGGAGGCCATGCTGGCCGCGCTGGGTCCGGAAGCGGCGCAGTTTATCCAAGACCGCAGGGGCGAGCAGGGCGAGGCGGACAAAGCCTTCCTCGACCTGAAACAGCTCAACGCCCTCTGGTTGCGCCGGGCGGGGTTACGCCAGATCGACATTTCCTGCGACTGCACCCGCTGCCAGCCGGACCGTTTCTGGTCCCACCGCTTCACCGGACAGGCGCGGGGCTCCCAGGCCGCTGTGATCATGCTGAAGGAGCCGTTGTGAAGTCTTTCATCTTTGACCCAAGCAAGGAGGCGGTTTCTCTGAAACGCATCTTGTGTGTTCTATTGTTCTTTGCTCTGTTGACCGGCTGCAGCGTAACGCCCGCGGTGCAGGAGAGCAGCGCGCCGCCGGAGACCAGCGAAAGCGTGGAGTTGCTCCCGCCGGTCCCCAAAACCTTCGGTCTGGCTTATGTGCCGGAGTACGGCTTCAATCCCTATCAATGCGTCTGCATCACCAACCGGCCGATCTTCTCCCTGGTCTATGAGAGCCTCTTTGTGCTCAATAACAGCTTCCAGCCGGAGCCGGTGCTCTGTGACCACTTTTCCGTTTCGGAAAGCGGGACAAGTTATCGCATCACCCTCTGCGAGGGCGTGAGCTTCTCCGACGGCTCCCGCTTGACGGCCAGCGATGTGGTGGCTTCCCTGGAGGCAGCCCGGGATTCCGCGTTTTACGGTTCTCGCTTTGCCAAGGTGACGGAATTCTCCGTCCAGGACGAGCTAAACCTGGAGATCCAGCTGGAACAGCCCTATGAGAACCTGCCGCTGCTGCTGGATGTGCCGATCGTCAAGGCCGGGACCCAGAACGCGGATCGCCCCATGGGCACCGGGCCCTATAGCTTCTCCGAGCGGGTGAGCGGCCTTTGCCTGCAGCGCAATCCGAGATGGTGGCAGAATACCCAGACGCCGGTGGAATACGATACCATTTATTTGACTGCAGCCCAGAATCCCACAGAGGTCCGGGACAGCTTCGAATTTGGCGGTACCTCTCTGGTCTGTGCGGATCTGAACGCTCCCAACGCCGTGGGCTACCGCTGCGATTACGAGCTCTGGGATGAGCCCACCACCACGATGGTCTATCTGGGTTTCAATCTGTACGGCAGCTTTTTTGACAGCCGGGACTACCGCGCTGTCGTGACCCATATCATCGACCGGGAGAGCTTGATCCTCTCCGTTTACAGGGGCTTCGGCGATGCGGCCTATCTGCCCTGTGCGCCGGACAGCCCGCTCTATGACCGGGATCTGGCAGAGCACTATTCCTATGATGAGGAAGCGGTGGAAAGGCTGATGAAAACGGCCGGTTTGACCCCGGATCGCAACGGGATCCTGCTGGTCTGCTCTGCAGATCCCACCCGTGTCGAGTTGGCCCGCCGTCTGGTGGAGATGATGAACAAAGCGGGCATGCCCATGGAGCTTGAGGCTGTAGACAGCGAGACCTTCCGTAGCCGCCTCGAATCCGGCTATTACGACGCTTTCCTGGGAGAGGCACGCCTGTCCGGCAACTTCGATTTGACGGAGTTTTTCCGCTACGGCGGCAGCCTCAGCTACGGCGGGATCGGCGATGGGGATATGTGGCAGCTTGCCGAGGACGCCCTGGAAAACTCCGGCAACTGTTACGACTTATACCGAGGCGTGATGGATAACGCCTATTTCTGCCCGCTTCTGTTCAAGTCCTATGCCGTCATGGCAAACCGTGGGGTGATCGACAGTCTGCAGCCTGCGGTGGACTGCGTGTTCCACCTCTCCGGCGGTCGAAGCCTGGCCGATGCCAGCGTGGCCTATGAAGAGATGCACGGTGAAGCGGACGAGGAGGAAACAGAAAGCACGACAAGTAAGGGGGAAGAAGAACCATGAGCTATGCCGATCAAGTCTACATCGAAACCTGCAAGCGCATCCTGCGCGAAGGCGTCCGGGACGACGAGCTGCCCGTGCGGCCCCATTGGGAGGACGGAACGCCAGCCCATACCGTCAAGCTCTTCGGCGTCGTCAACCGCTATGATCTCCAAAAGGAATTTCCGCTCATGACCCTGCGCCGGACCTATTACAAGTCCGCCATCGACGAGCTGCTGTGGATCTGGCAGAAGAAATCCAACCGGGTCGCGGAGCTGGGCTCTCATGTCTGGGACGCCTGGGCCGATGAAAACGGCACCATCGGCAAGGCCTACGGCTATCAGCTGGGCATCAAGCACCACTATCCCGAGGGCGAGTTCGACCAGGTGGACCGCGTGCTCTACGATCTGAAGCACAATCCCCAGAGCCGCCGGATCTTGACCAATCTGTACAACCATGCCGATTTGAGTGAGATGGCCCTCTATCCCTGCGCTTATTCCATGACCTTCAATGTGAGCGGCAAGCGCCTCAACGCGATTTTGAACCAGCGTTCCCAGGATATGCTGGCCGCCAACAACTGGAATGTGGTCCAGTACGCCGCTCTGGTCTGCATGTTTGCCCAGGTCTCCGGCCTGGTTCCCGGCGAGCTGGTCCATGTGATCGCGGACTGCCATATCTATGACCGGCATATCCCTCTGGTGGAGCAAATGCTCACCAAGGAGCCGCTGCCCGCCCCTCGCGTCACGCTGGACCCCACCATCACGGATTTCTACGCCTTTACCAAAAACAGCTTCACAGTCGAAAACTACCGGTATCATCCCTTCGAGGAAAAAATACCGGTTGCAATTTAGGAGAAACAGATACAAATGAACGCCATCGTAAATGTTACGCCCTACTGGGGCATTGGAAAGAACGGAAAACTGCTGGTCTCCATCCCGACGGACCTCCAGCGCTTCCGGGAGTTGACCATCCACAAGACCGTCATTTACGGCCGCAAGACCCTGGAGACCTTCCCGGGGGCCCATCCCCTGCGGGAGCGGGAGAACATCATTCTGACCCACGACAAGGAATTCACCGCCGAGGACGCCATCATCTGCCACGATCTGGACGAGTTGAAGAGCATCCTCCGGGATCGCTACAGCGAAAACCTCTGGGTCATCGGCGGCGAGAGCGTCTACAAGCTCTTGGTGCCCCACTGTGAAAAAGCATATGTCACCTTCAGCTACACGGAACTCAAGGCGGACAAATTCTTCCCCAATCTGAACCGGAACGAAAACTGGTTTGTAAGCGCCATCCAGCCCACGCAAATCGAGGGCCGCACGCCTTACCGTTTTGTGGAATACACAAACACCAAGCCCACGCCGCTCTGAAAATGCAGGATGCGAATTGTAAAATGCTTGCATTTCTGCATAAAATCGGGTAAAATAAATGCTGAACATTGTACTTGTTGAGCCGGAGATCCCACAAAATACCGGCAATATCTCCCGCACCTGCGCCGCCACGGGCAGCCGCTTACATTTGATCAAGCCCCTGGGCTTTGAGATCTCGGACCGGCAGCTCAAGCGGGCCGGACTGGACTACTGGCACCTGCTGGATATCCGCGTCTATGAAAACCTGGACGACTTCTTTTCCAAGAATACGGTGGGCCAGATGCGCCTGTTCTCTACCAAAGCCCCTCGCTGCTACACGGAAGTGGCCTATGCCGACGAGTGCTACCTCTTTTTCGGCAAGGAGACCAAGGGCCTGCCCGAGGACTTCCTCTATGCCCACCCGGACGACTGCGTCAAGCTGCCGATGATCCCGGAGGCCAGGTCGTTGAATCTGTCCAACTCCGTAGCGGTGGGGGTCTTCGAGGCCCTGCGGCAGTTGGATTTTCCCCACCTGCGGCAATGGGGGAAAATGAATGAAGATAATCAATCCGCACAAAGCGGTAAAACAATCGGAGGTCAATATGAATTACAACAAGAAGTCTGTGGAAGATGTTGATGTGCGCGGCAAGCGGGTTCTATGCCGCTGCGACTTCAATGTTCCCACCAAGGAAGGCAAAATCACCAGCGATAAGCGCATCGTGGCTGCTCTGCCCACCATCAACTACCTGCGCGAGCACGGCGCACGGGTCATTCTCTGCTCCCACATGGGCAAGCCCAAGAACGGCTTCGATCCTGCCCTGAGCCTGCAGGTCGTTGCACAGCGGCTGAGCGAACTGCTGGGCGCTGAGGTCAAGATGTCCAAGGATGTGGCCGGGGAAGACAGCAAGCGTCTGGCGGCCGAACTGAAGGACGGCGAGGTCATGCTGCTGGAGAACACCCGCTTTGAGAAGGGCGAGACCAAGAACGATCCCGCACTGAGCAAGGCCTTGGCAGATCTGGCTGATCTGTTCGTCAACGACGCCTTTGGCTCCGCCCACCGGGCCCACTCCTCCACTGCCGGCGTGGCCGAGCATCTGCCCGCTGTCTGTGGATATCTTATTGCCAAGGAAGTCGGCATCATGGGCAAGGCCCTGGCCGATCCCGAGCGTCCCTTCGTGGCCATTCTGGGCGGCGCCAAGGTCTCCGACAAGCTGAACGTCATCAACAATCTGCTGGAGAAGGTGGACACCCTCATCATCGGCGGCGGCATGGCCTACACCTTCCTGGCCGCCAAGGGCTACAGCGTTGGCAGCTCTCTGCTGGACAATGAGAAGATCGACTACTGCCGCGAGATGATGCAGAAGGCCGAACAGAAGGGCGTCAAGCTGCTTCTGCCCATCGACACCGTCGTGGCAAAGGCTTTCCCCGACCCCATTGACGGGCCCATCGAGGTCCACACCGTGGCTGCCGACGCCATTCCCGCCGACTGCATGGGTCTGGATATCGGCGAGAAGACGCGGGAGCTCTTCGCCGCGGCTGCCAAGTCTGCCAAGACCGTGGTCTGGAACGGCCCCATGGGCGTGTTTGAGAACCCCGTTCTGGCCAAGGGAACCATCGCCGTGGCCCAGGCCCTGGCGGATTCCGAGGCTGTGACCATCGTAGGTGGCGGCGACTCCGCAGCGGCCTGTGAGCAGCTTGGCTTTGCCGATCGCATCACCCACATCTCCACCGGCGGCGGCGCTTCCCTGGAGTTCCTGGAGGGCCTGGAGCTGCCCGGCATTGCCTGCCTGCAGGACAAGTAAAATTCATGTTTTTCGTATAATATGCACAAAAAACAGCACTCGGATTTTTCCGGGTGCTGTCATTTTTGTTCATACTATCTTCATAAATATGTGTTACAATGATATTGTGGAAACCAAGTCGCCCATGCGCGGAAGGAGATTATGAATTCATGAACATTCTGTTCTACCTCACCCCAAAGGCCAATTGTGAGGTACTCTATGACGACGAATCCATTCGAGAGGCCCTGGCAAGGATGGAGCTTTCAGGTTTTGCCGCACTGCCCATCATTCACAAGGAAGATGGGGCCTATCAAGGCACCTTGACGGATGGAGACCTCCTTTGGGCCCTGAAGAACCGCTGCAATTTCGACTTGAAACAGGCCCAAACGCACAGCATTATGGAAATTGCCCACCACAAAGATTACCTACCGGTATCTGTCTCAACGGATATGAACGACTTGATGAACAAAGCCCTGGATCAGAACTTTGTTCCTGTGGTTGACGACCGGGATACCTTCATCGGGATCGTGACTCGCCGCTCCATCATGGCGCAATTCCTGGAAACTGAATGTAAAAAGACGGATGAAACAGCATAATACATACAAAAAGCGGGGGCTTCGGCTCCCGCTTTTTTGCGTGGATCAGTTATGCTTCGGGCTCGTCTTGCCCGGCTGGCGCGTAAAACCAGTCGTCACTTGGCGCGAGTGGCGCGTCTGATACAAATACCGTGCCGTCGTGGAGAAGGACCGTGTCTACCTCCGGCAGAGAACAAAGGGTCGCAACGATGGAGCGTATGGCGATTTCCCGGGAAATGCGATCCGCGGGAAGCGTCTGCTCCGACAGTCGGACTGTGCAAACATGATTGGAGGTCGTAACAGACAGGGGAGCGGTCGCCCCGGAAAATGGTGCAGCCATGCCGTTTTGCGGCGCTCTGGAAAAGAGCACGGACAAGAGCGCTTCTTCCCGGGATGTGATGCCCCTGGCGCGGGCCCGGACGGTGAGCCGGTGCAGCAGTTCACCGGAGGAATCCGGAAGACAGAGCGTGCCGGCAAATTCACCCAATTCTTCCCGAATCGGGCCAACCGGTGCGCTGTCCATCGTCCAGGGTTCCGAGAGATTCAGCCAGACATAGACCGGCAGTTTTTTTCCCTGCACATAGAATTGTACTTGTTTGATCCCGTCCAATTCACACAGCGTGTTGACCACACTCAAGAGCGTCAACTGTTCTGCCTGTTCCGCCTCTGGGCGGTTGGCATAGAAGTCGTCGTTGAAATCCACGGTGCAGATGCCGTTCTCTACGCTCAGGTCGTCCAGGATCGCGGTGCCGGGCGGCAGGGCCATTTGCATACCGCCGCTGCGGGGGGAAGAGAGCAGCAGCTCCAGCAAAAGCTGAGCGCTCTGCGCCAGGTCCTGCCGGTTCATGGAGGGGACGGTCCGCTTTTCTGTCAAAAGGAGCATACCGGCCTCGTCGGCATAATACAGTGTGACATCCTGGTTTTTCTGCTGTTCTTCCCCGCTGTCATACAGCAGGATGTCGTTTTCGGACAGCAGCACGCTGTCCTCCAGCGCGCCGCCTCTGGTCCGGACCTCGATCAGGACCTTGTAGACGCCGTCCAAGCCGAAGGCGGTTTTGGCCAGGCAGGCATAGGCCAGGCTGTGATCGAATTCCGAGGGAGAGTAGGCGCTGCGGGTGAGCTTCAGTTCCAGCGTTCCACCCCGGCGGACGATGCTGGTGAGTTCGGTGTCCTGGGAGAAGGGGAGGGTTAGACCGTCACTCTGAGGCCCCTGGCAATAGAGCTCGAACAGTTCCTTGTCAGAGTAGCGTTTTTGTCCGAGATCCCGTGTCTCGGCGCGAATGACGCCGTCTTGGGCGGTAAAATCTGTTTCGATCGTCCGGTAGTAGAAGGACACTGGCTGAATCGGCTCCACGCTTTGCTCTGTCTCCACACATGCGGACAGGAGCAGCGTCACAAGTAGGAACAGTGGAATGCATCGCTTCATGTCAATTCCTCCTCCGGCTTGGGATAGTAGGGGAAACACAGACGGAAGCAGGAGCCGCCACCCTCCCGGTCGGTCACGGTAACGCTGCCCTCATTGCGTGCCACCATGTCGGAGACGATGGAGAGGCCGAGCCCGGCGCCGCCTGCCTTTCGGGAGCGCGCCTTGTCCACCCGGTAGAAGCGCTCGAAAATATGGGCCTTTTCTGCATCGGGAATGCCGAGACCTGTGTCCTCCACGGTGATGATGACTCCCTCGGCGGAAACAGCGGCGCGGAGCCGGACTTCGCCGTTTGCGGTGTTGTATTTGATGCCGTTCTCCACCAGATTAAATAGGATCTGGTATAGATCGTCCGCGGTGGTTAGGACTGCAATATCCTCGGGGCAGTCCAAGGACAAATGAATCTCCTGCTTTCGGGCGACGGGGGTTAGCATACGCAAAACCCGATCCGCCACACTGTGGACGGCAGTCAACTCCCGTTCCTCCACAGGCGTGGAATCCAGGCGCGTGAGTTCCAACAGCTTTTCGGACAGACGGGTCAAACGATCCGCTTCGTTGCCCACATCGGCCACGAATTCCCGCATGGTGTCCCGATCCATGTCGTTTTGCAGGATGGAGTCGGTTAGCAGTTTGATGGAGGCCAGCGGCGTCTTCAACTCATGGGAGGCGTTGGAAACAAACTGCTTTCGGACCTGCTCAGATCGATCCAGACGCTGGGCCAGCCTGTTGAAGGACTGGCAAAGCTGGGAAACCTCGTCGTTGCCTCGCTCAGGCAGGCGCACGGTGTAGTCCCCGCCTTGTAGCTTTCGGACGGAGACGAACAGCTTTCCGATCCGATGGGAAAAAAACACGGAAAAAAGAATGGATATCGTAATGACCAAAAGCTCCAGGCCGATGGAGATCCAGAGGATCAGTTTTTGCAGTTCATCGATCAGGGTGGCCTGATCCGCATCGCGCTCCAACAGGTAGATCGCGCCGATGATTCGGTTGTAGGCCACGATGGGCATGGCCGCTTTGGTCATGAGCAGCCCGTCCTCATAGCGGATATACACCGAGTCGTTGCCCTCCAGCGCCGATGCGATCTCGGGATACAGGACAAGCCGATACCGGTTGTTGTCGGCATCCAGAGAATCATAGATACAGCGGGCGCCTGCATCCGTCACCACCACCCGAGCGGTGTGCAGGTCGTTCACAGATTGGGTGACCTCCCGGACGCTGTCTGCATCCAGCGTGTCGTAGGTGGTGAAGGCCGAGACAATCAGCTGGGCCTTGTCCAGAATGGCGCTGCGCTGGGCGGAATAGGTGAGCCGCCGGATCATAATGGGCGCGGAGATGTTCAGAAACAGCAGGACCCCGGAGGTGATCAGAATATAAGCCGCGGCATAGCGTAGCTGAGAGCTGCGGATCAGAAACGGGGCCCGGTTTTCATACCTTGAAATAGTACCCCACCCCCCATTTTGTCAAAATATGCGCGGGATTAGCCGGATCCCGCTCCAGCTTTTCCCGAATGCGACGAATGTGGACATCCACGGTCCGAATATCACTGCGATAGTCGTCACCCCAGATGATGTCCAGCAGGTTTTCCCGGGAGTAGACCCGGTTCGGGTTGCGGATCAACAGCTCCACCAGATCGAATTCCTTGGCGGTCAACTCCACAGGAACGCCGTTTTTCAGGGTGCTTCGGCTCTGCGAGTCCAGCGTGATGGAGCCACGGACGATTTTCGTGTCGATCTCCTGCTTGCCGGAGCGTTTTAAAATGGCCCGGATCCGGGCTTTGAGCTCCAGAATGTTAAAGGGCTTGGTTAAATAGTCGTCCGCGCCACAGTCGAAGCCCAGCAGCTTGTCCATGTCTTCAGTTTTGGCGGTGAGCATGATGATGGGTACATCGGAAAACTGCCGGATGCGGCGGCAGGCTTCCAGGCCGTCCATGACCGGCATCATCACATCCAGCACGATCAGGCGGACATCCGGATCCTGGGCAAGATGGATGGCCTCCTGGCCGTTTGTCCCGGTGACGACCTGATAGCCCTCGTTTTCCAGGTTATAAGCAATGCCCTTGACCAGCAGCTCCTCGTCGTCAATGATCAGTATTTTCATGATTCTCCTCCACATAAACATAATCGCGCAACTTTTCATAAATGCCTTCGCCGATCCCGCTGATATTCATCAGTTCGGAGGGCTGGCGGAAGGGACCGTTGCTTTGCCGGTATTCCAAAATGCTTTGCGCCCGGACCTCCCCAATGCCAGGAAGGGACATCAGCTCTTCCAGGGTGGCCCGATTTAATTCGATTTTTTCAGATGCCGACGGCCCGGATGCCGGTTCGGATGCGGCAACTGTGCGTTCGAACGCTTCGGTCGATGCAGGATACTGGGTGGTGAGCAGCAGGCCGTCTACGGAGCGTCTGCCCAGATAATAGCCCAGCATTCCAAGCAAAAAACAGAGCGTTAGCGCGGGATAAAGCAGTCTTCGGAATTTTTGCATGGCCGGAACGCTTCCTTTCCGTTGACAAGCGGCAATTTTCTGCTATAATTCTACATAGTATCGTTCCAAATAAAAAATAGAAAACGAACAAGAAGCCCCAAAACGACGACGCTGCTGCACCCCGAGCGTTTTCCACCCTATTATAACACATTAGAAGGGGTAAGGGCAACTTGGATTTCTCAAAAATGGTGAAAAAGATGAAAAAAACCAGAATACTATCTGTCTTGCTTTTCCTCAGCCTGCTGATCTGCCTGCTGGCGAGCCCTGTGCTTGCCGCTCAGACGGAGACACAGAACACAGAGCCTGCAATCACGCAGACGCCGGAGGTGACCGAAGCGCCCTGGGCAGACGATCCCACCGGCTATCGCCAGAACCTGCTGGCCAGCGCACCGGAATATGAAGCCGGATGCGAGACGGCTCTGCTGCTGGAGCTCAACTCCGGCATTGTGGTCTATGCGAAAAATGCGGAAGCCAGGGTCTATCCCGCCAGTTTGACGAAGATCATGACCTGCATGGTGGCGCTGGAATACGCCGGCAAGGATCTGGACAAAATGGTGACCGTTTCGGATTCTGCCCTGGAGGGCATTGCGGAGGCGGGCGGCGATGTGTGCCTGCAGGCGGGGGAACGATTGACGCTACGGGATCTACTCTATTATCTGATGGTCAGTTCTACCAACGAGGCGGGCAATGTGATCGCCGAGTATGTGGCCGGGGACATTCCGTCCTTTGTGTCGCTGATGAACAAGATGGCCAGCGACCTGGGCTGTGCTGATACCCGTTTTTCAAATACCCACGGTCTGCATGATTCCGCACATTTCACCACGGCACGGGATCTGAGCGTGATCACCCGCAAGGCGTTGACTTATGAAAGCTTCCGGGAGATCTGCAACACGGTGGAATACACCGTGCCCGCGACGAACCTGTCCAGCGAGAAGAAACTCACCACCACGAACTATTTGCTCCTGAACGACGGCAACTACTACCTGGCCGACAACGGCAACTGTTATACGTATTATCTGGAAGAGGCATCCGGTATCAAGACCGGCTATACCAGCGCGGCGGGCAGATGCGTGATCTCCCGGGCCTCGGACGGAAACATGGATCTGCTCTGCATCATTATGGGGGCGGAGACCCGGATGATGTCCGACGGCAACATCCGCTATGACAACTTCGTGGAGGCCAAAAAGCTCTTCAATTACGGCTTTTCCAATTTCGCCTACGCCAAGGTCGCCACGGCCGGCATGGCGCCGATGTTCTCGGCGGAGGTGCAGTATGCCAAGGATAAGCGCGGCGTCGTGCTGGTCCCCTCCACGGATGTGAGCTGCCTTCTGCCCAAGGAGTATGAGAAGGAAAAAGTGACGACCAGCTATGAGCTGAACGATCCCAAGGGGCTCGTGGCCCCGTTGGAGCAGGGCCAGAGGGTCGGCACCCTGAATATTTTCTACGACGGGACCCTGGTGGGCACCACAGAGCTGGAGACCCTAACTGCAGTGGAAGAAAAGAGCACGGACAAGGCCCTGGCCGAATTGACCGGAAAGGATAAATCCGAAGAAGAGAAAAGCCTGCTCCAGAAGCTGCTCGGCTATTGGTATGTGCCCATTTTGGTGGTCATTGGGCTGTTTGTGATCTTGACCCTCCGAAACGCCGCCTACCGCCGCAAGCGCCGCAAGGCCATAGATCGCCGTAGAAGACGCGCTCAGCTTCGGGATGCCCGGGTAGCAGAGAGCCAGAGAAGAGCGGGCGGCAGAGGCCGACGGGTCGATCTGAGCCAGCAGACCAGGCGTGTTCCCACGGTGTACCGGGATGACCGGGGCGGTTCGAACCGGGGAGGCAGACCGTGAGCGGGCCGCTTCCCTCCGCCTGGGAGGAACTGCGCCTGCGCTGTGAGCAATGCCAGGCTTGCGCGCTCTGCAGCACGAGGAACCGCGTCGTGTTCGGCGTTGGAAAACAGGACAGCCCCATCCTCTTTGTGGGAGAAGGCCCCGGCCAGCAGGAGGATCTCCAGGGCGAGCCCTTCGTGGGCGCGGCCGGGCAGCTCCTGGATGAGATGCTGTCCATTATTGACCTGGGCCGCCACAACTGCTACATTGCCAATGTGGTCAAATGCCGCCCGCCCGGAAACCGCGACCCCAGAGAAGAAGAACAGGCGGCCTGTGTGGGCTATCTGCACGAGCAGATCCAACTGCTTCAACCCAAGCTGATCATCTGCCTGGGCCGCATTGCTGCGGGCGTTTTGATCCGAAAGGACTACCGGATCACGCGAGAGCATGGCCAGTGGACCAACCGCAACGGCGTGTGGTACACCGCAATCTACCATCCCTCGGCCCTGTTGCGAGACCTCAACCGCCGCCCGGAGACCTTCCTGGATCTGCTTGCCATTCGAGATAAAGCCCGGGAGATCTGTCCGGAGTGCTTCGCGTAAAGCAATAGATGATCGAGCGACCAAATCACAATATGAGAAACTACGAAAGAAATCAAAGATTCCGCGCCTTGCTGCCTGTCGTCTTTGCGCTGGCCTGGCCCACCATGCTGGAGGAGACGATGCAGACTGCCGTCCAGTACATCGACACGGCCATGGTGGGCAAGCTGGGGACCGATGCCACGGCAGCCGTGGGCTCCACGGCGACGGTCAACTGGCTGATCGGCACAACGATCTACGCCTTCGGAATTGGCTTTTTGGCCTATATTTCCCAGGCCCTTGGCGCCGGGGATGCTGAACGGGCCAAGCGGGCTTCCGCCCAGTCTGTGCTGATGGTGCTGCTAACAGGCAGCATTTTTACGCTTCTTACTACCTGCCTGAGCCCTTATGTTCCGGGCTGGATGCAGGTAGAGGCTCGGCTTCGCCCGCTGGCCTCCCGCTACTTTTTGATCGTGTACCTGCCGATGCTGCCTCGGTCGGCCAGCGTGATCTTCGGCACGGTCCTACGGGCCGCCGGAGACACCAAGACGCCCATGCGGGTCGGTGTTGGGGTCAATCTGATCAACATCGTGCTGAACTTCCTGCTGATCTATGAGCCACGGATGCTGTCCGTCTTTGGCCACAGCTTCCAGCTGTGGGGGGCGGGCCTGGGCGTGACCGGCGCGGCCCTGGCCAGCGCCATCAGCTTCAGCTTTGGCGGCATCGCTATCACGGTCGCCTTGTTTCGGCACAAAACGGTTTCCCCCCGGGGTTATTCCATCCGGCCGGACAAGACGGTGCTCCGTCCCTTTTTTCAGGTGGCCCTGCCCAACATGGCCCAGCGCTTCACGACTTCTCTGGGCTATGTTGTCTTTGCGTCCATGATCAATGCGCTGGGCGACATCGCCACAGCGGCCCACACGGTTGCCAATACGGTGGAATCTGCCTTCTATATCCCGGGCTATGGGATGCAGGCAGCTGCCGCCACCTTGACCGGCAATGCCATCGGCATGCGGGATCGCCAGCGGCAGAAGGATCTGTCTGTGCTGATCATCGCGCTGGAGGTGGCCATGATGCTCGTGACCGGAGGTCTCCTCTTTGCCTTTGCGCCCCAGATGGTCCGCATTTTCAGCAAGGACCCGAAGGTCATTGCCCTTGGCAGTACGGTGCTTCGTATGGTGGCCTGCTCTGAGCCGATTTACGGCATTTCCATCGTCGTGGAGGGAATGCTCCAGGGCGCGGGCAAGACCCGCGCGCCCTTTGTGTTCAATGTGGCGGGCATGTGGGGTGTCCGCATTCTGGGAACCTTCCTCTGCACCCGTCTTCTGGGCGGCGGCCTGGTGTCTGCCTGGGGCTGCATGATCGCCCACAATATCCTGCTTTGCATGTTGTTTGTCATTTATTACCGAAAGCTTGAAAGGAATTCATTCCATGGGAAAAACAGCGATCTATCCGGGGTTCTTTGACCCCTTCACCAACGGCCACCTGGACATCGTCCGGAAGGCCTCCGAGATTTTTGACAAGGTCTACATTGTGATCGGTGTCAATGCCGAGAAGCACCGTTCCTTTCCGGCGGACCGCATTGCCGAGGCTATCCGCGCCACACTGCAGGATCAAAAGATCCAAAACTGTGAGGTGGTGATCTGGAACGGCCTGGTGGCGGAGTTTGCCCACCTCCGGGGCACGGATTATATGATCCGTGGCCTGCGCAACAACATGGACTATAACTACGAGGAAAATGTGGCCTCCGTGAACAAGCTCATCAACCCTGAGCTGGAGTATATCTACTTCCGGTCCAACAATGTGGCGGTCTCTTCCACTATGGTCAAGGAGCTCCACAGCTACGGCAAGGATGTGTCGGCTTATGTGCCCGTGGCGGTGCTGGAGCTGCTGCAATAAGGTGAGCCCATGCCGAAAACAGAGAACCAAAAACTCAAACTCCTGCTGCTGAAGGAATACCTGGAGCAAAACACAGACCAAGAGCATCCCGCCTCCATACACGATCTGATGGCGCATCTGGAGGCCAACGGGATCTCTGTAGAGCGCAAGAGCGTTTACCGGGACATTCAGCTGTTGGTGGAGCACGGCTGTGATATCGTGACCACCAGGGGAAAGACGGCGGGCTATTGTCTGGCCTCCGGGGCCTTTGACCTGGCGGAGCTGAAGCTCCTGGCCGACGCGGTTTTGGCCTCCAGGTTTTTGACGGAGCGGAAATCCTCCCAGCTCCTGCAGAAGCTGGGGACCTTGACCAGCCGCCACCAGGCAGTGGAGTTGCGGCGCGATCTGGTCGTTTCCGGCCGCGTGAAGTCCATGAATGAGAGCGTCATCTACAATGTGGATGCGCTCCATGCGGCGATCCGGGAAAACAGCCAGATCAGCTTCCGCTATTTTGAATGGAACCGCACCAAGGAACGGGTTTTCCGCAAGGGTATGCGCACGGCCAGCCCCTATGCTTTGTGCTGGGATGATTCCAATTATTACCTGGTGGCCTACACGGAAGAACATGGCATCACCCACTTCCGTGTGGACAAGATGACCAATATCCGCCAGACCGGGAAGCCCCGCGTCCAGACCGAGCAGACCCGCAAACTCGACCTTGCCAACTATGGCAGGCAGGTCTTCGGCATGTTCAACGGCAGCTTGCGGCAGGTGCGCATGCGCTTTGAGAACAGTCTGGCCGGGGTGGTGATCGACCGCTTTGGAAAGAACATCATGCTGATCCCCGATGGCCCCGACCATTTCACCTGCATGGCGGAGATCATGGTGTCGCCAATCTTCTACGGCTGGCTCGCCTCCTTCGGCACCCGCGTTCGCCTCCTGTCCCCGGAGGATGTGGTTGCTGGGTTCCGGGAGAACTGTGCGGCGATCCTCGCGGCTTATGAGCCGGAGAGCGGCATGTGAAGGAGCAAAGGAACGGACACAGAAAGGACCGTTCGTGTCCAGAGCTGCAATTCGAATCAGACAAAACACGCACAGCCGCCCAAACGGGAAAGCTGTGCGTGTTGACTGTGTCTGTGTTTCGGGCGCACACGGCGCGCCCTTGCTGGTTCAGAAGGTCGCAACCTCCTGGGCGGGGGCCTCGGCGGGCTCGACGGAGATGGCGGTCAAGATGGGGCCGGGGCCCTTGAACAGGGCGTGGCTCTTGACGGTCACCTTGGCTGTTACCGTGACCCAGGAGCGCATGGCCAGCTCCTGGCAGTCGGGGTACTTGCAGGGCAGGCCCATAAAGGTGATGTCGGCCTCACAGCAGGTCATCACGAAGCGGCCCGGGGCAAACATGCCGGGCTTGTCACTCTTCAGCCGGGCCACCTGGCCCTTGTAACAAACGGTTTTTCCGTCGTATTTTCTGGGCTCCTCGGTAATGTCCCGGTAGAACAGGGCATAGTCCTCGTCCGCAATGGTAACGACGGGGGCGTTGAGATCGAAGGGAAGCGGGTCAACGATGTCGTCAAACTCCGTGGTGCCGTCCGTGTAGTCGTAGACAATGTCGATCCGGCGGTTCAAGGCCCGGGCCAACTTGTGCAGGGGCATTTTGTCGGCCTTGGGATCCATCCGGTTGAAGACGACCATCTCCGCACCGGAGAGCTTGTCCACGACGAGAGAGCGTAAGTTCGTGTTGTAGGCCAAGATGGTCCCGGCGTCGGCAAACATGACCTCTTGGGCCAGCTCCCAGTCCTCGGGCATCTTGCGGTAGAAGGGCTCGATCATTTGCATCCCGTTGAGCTCCAGAACGACCCGTTTGGCATGATGCTTTTCCGCCAGAGCTTGCAGCTCCTCCGTGGTGATCTGCTCCTGGTCAATGAGCTCCAGAAAGACAGCCTTGTGGGGATAGGCGGAAAGGTCGTATTCCTCCTCGCCTTCCTCACAGATCAGCACCATGGTCCGTTCGCCGGTGTTAAAGCGTTCGTCCTCCAGAGTCTCCTGGATGAATTTGGTTTTACCGGCCTCCAGAAAGCCGGTAAAGGCATAGACAGGGATCGGCATAGCGGCCTCCCGTCTTATACGCCGAAGAGCTCGGCGATGGCGGCTTCGTCGATCTTGGAGCCGATGACGCAAAGCTTGCCGATCACATCTGCAGCGCCATAGCGCACATCAATCTCGCCGGGCACATGGTCAAAGTGGATCCAGCGGCCATCCGTGGCCGGGACAATGCCCTTCGCGCGGAGAATAATGCCGTATTCCAGCGCATTGTCCAGAGCAGTGAGAGCCTTGCGGATCTCTTCCTCGGTGTACTGCTTCGTGGTCTCGCGGCCCCAGCTGGTGAACACCTCGTCGGCGTGGTGGTGATGGTGCTCGTGCTCACAGTGCCCGTGCTCATGGTCACAGTGAGAGTGATCGTGCTCGCCTTCGTCATGATGGTGATGATGGTGTTCATGCTCGTCATCCTCGTCATGATGATGGTGATCGTGCTCGTCGTCCTCGTGATGGTCGTGGTCGTGATGGTGATGATGCGCGTGCTCTTCTTCCTCGCGCTCGTGCGCTTCAATCAGCTCCTGCATCATGTCGTCCAGGGTGGGATTGGCCTCCATGGCCTCCTTCAGCTGCTCGCCGCTGAGCTCGTCCCAGGGAGTTGTGACCAGCGTGGCCCGGTCGTTGTGCTGCCGGATCAGCTCCACGGCGGCCTTCAGCTTGGCCTCGGGAACATTCTGGGTCCGGCTGAGTACGATGCAGCCTGCGGTCTCGATCTGGTTGTTGTAGAACTCGCCGAAGTTCTTCATATAGAGCTTGACCTTGGAGGCGTCTGCCACAGCCACAGTGGCGCCCAGAACGGCTTCGTGCTCCGCAGCCTTCTCTACGGCTACCATCACATCGGAGAGCTTGCCCACGCCGGAGGGCTCGATCAGAATGCGATCCGGGTGGTAGTCATGGATGACCTGCTTCAGAGCGGTACCAAAGTCGCCCACCAAGGAGCAGCAGATGCAGCCGGAGTTCATCTCGGTGATCTGGATGCCGGCTTCCTTCAAAAAGCCGCCGTCAATGCCGATCTCACCGAATTCGTTTTCAATCAGCACCAGCTTTTGGCCTTTGTAGGCCTCGGAGATCATTTTTTTGATCAGCGTGGTTTTGCCTGCGCCGAGGAAACCGGAATAAATGTCGATAATAGTCATAAAAACCCCTTCTTTTTTCTAAAATTCTATGGTATATTATATCACAGCATGTCAATTCTTTGCGGCGCGTTTTTTGTGGCTGAACGAAAAAATTTTAAATTTGGGGAACTTTTTTTGAACTGAGGCGTCTGAAAGACAGCAGCAAGATCCCCATCCATGCTAAAAAGGAGTGTTGTATGATGAAACGAAGACTGTTTTTGGTCCTTTTGGCGGCCTGCCTGGGCCTTTCGGCCTGCCAATCCCAGACAAAGCCGGAGCCTGCAGCAGAGGTTCCCGCCACGACGAACAAGTCGTCTGAAACGAAGGAGGCTACCGAAACGGAACCCGTCGTGACGGAGGCTGTTTCGACGGTCCCGGCTTCTTCCGAGACGGAGCCTGCCGCGCCCCAGACGGAACCCAAGCAGGAGCTGCCGGATCCCCCTGTGGGCGCCGGCCTGGGCCTGGACGCCCTGGATGCCAAGCTGATCGCTTATCTCCAGGCCAACGGGCTGGAGCAGCAGAGCTTCACCGTTTCTCCGCTTTCCCTGAAAGCTGCCCTTGCCCTGACTGCGCTTGGCGCGGAAGGGGAGACCCAGCGGCAGATCCTGGACGCGCTGGGCTTCGACGATGTGGAGGCACTGAAGACCTGGTATGCAACGGTGCTGGCCGGGGTCGCGGATTTTGACAGCGGCGTCTTCGGAGAGGATCGTGAGGACAGTGCCTACCATGTTGTAAACGCCATCTTCCATAACGCTTCCTGTGACGGCGAGTTCCGGGAGGAATACAAAGAGCTTGTGGGCAAGGTCATGGGCGCATATGCCAGTTCTCACAGCGCCGAGGAGATCACCAAGGCCATCAACGACTGGGTCGATGCCCAGACGGAAGGCATGATCCCCAGCATCGTGGAGGACGCGTCTCAGTCCGCCGCTGTCCTGGTCAACGCCCTGTATCTGAAAACCAAGTGGACCGAGCCCTTTAACCCTTCACCCGTGACAGATTTCACCACCGTCACCGGGGAGACAGTCCAGAAGGAATTTATCACCAAGACGGAGAAATACCGCTACTATGCCGACGAGGCTTGCCAGCTGGTGGTCCTGCCTCTGCAGGGCGGTATCAATATGGTCCTGGTCTTGGGAGACGGCACAGATCTGGCGGAAAAGCTTTCCCAGGCCAAAAGCCGGAAAACGCAAGTCACCCTGCCTAAATTTGAGGTAGAGACCAGCTTTGACAAGAAGGAACTGGTGCAATGCTTGCAAGCCATGGGCTGCAGCAAGATGTTCACGGACAGCGTCGCGGAGTTCGATCCCATGTTCACCAAGGGCGTTTTTGTGGACGACATCATCCAGAAATCCAAGGTCCAGGTGGACGAAAACGGCCTGGAGGCCGCTGCAGCGACTGCTGTCATCATGACGCGCAATACCGCTATGCCCAATCCGGAGGAACCTGTGGAATTCACCGCCGATCGACCCTTCCAGTTCGCCATTGTCCGCGAAGACGAGACTCCCGAGCTGCTCTTCTGGGGCCAGATCATGGACTGATCGCAGCTTCCGCATAAAAAGCAAAAAGTGAAAAATGATCTGAACTTTCTGCAAAAATAAGAGCGGCCCTCTTGACAAATGCGCTGTTTTCCGTTAAAATGCAGTATAACACGCAATGAGGAAGAGGAGTATGTTCCCTCGCTGTTTGCAGAGACGGGGCGGTTGGTGTAAGCCCCGACGGCAGGAACAGAAGGTCGCTTCGGAGCGTCCTGGCTGAATTCATCAAGCCGGGACGGGTCCTCCCGTTACAGAGGCAAGAGTGCCCGGCTTTGCTGGGAATTCAGGTGGTACCACGGTATTCTATGCCGCCCTGAGCTTACGCTCCGGGCGGCATTTGTCGTAAGGGCGGTCATTGGCCGCCCGCGCAATCATGCAAAGGAGGAATTTGAATATGCCACGCGAACTCCCCAAGACCTACGACCCCAAACAGGTCGAGGACAGGATCTACCAATTCTGGCAGGACAACGGTTTTTTTAAGACCAAGCGCGACCCGGAAAAGAAACCCTTCACCATCGTCATGCCGCCCCCCAATGTCACAGGCCAGCTCCACATGGGCCACGCGATGGACGCGGCGCTGCAGGATATCCTGATCCGCTTCAAGCGCATGCAGGGCTATGCGGCCCTCTGGGTCCCCGGTGTGGATCACGCCGGCATTGCCACCCAGATCAAGGTGGAGGAGGAGCTCCGCAAGGAGGGCTTGACCCGCTACGACCTGGGCCGGGAAAAGTTCCTGGAAAAGGTCTGGGACTGGAAACACAAATACGGCAACCGCATCGTGGAGCAGCAAAAGCGCCTCGGCGCATCCTGTGACTGGGACCGCGCCCGTTTCACCATGGACGAGGGCTGTTCCAGGGCCGTGCGGGAGGTCTTCGTGAGCCTCTATGAGAAGGGCTTGATCTATAAGGGAAGCCGCATCATCAATTGGTGCCCGAACTGCCGCACCGCTTTGTCCGACGCCGAGGTGGAGTATGCGGACAAGCCCGGCCATCTGTGGCACATGCGCTATCCGCTCTCGGATGGCAGCGGCTACCTGGTGGTGGCCACCACCCGCCCCGAGACCATGATGGGCGATAGCGGCGTGGCCGTGAACCCCAACGACGAACGCTACACGCATCTGGTGGGCAAGACCTGCATCCTGCCCCTGATGAACCGGGAGATCCCCATCGTGGCCGACGACTACGTGGAGATGGACTTCGGCACCGGCTGCGTGAAGATGACCCC
>JAFOKO010000034.1 GCA_017419715.1 Oscillospiraceae bacterium
CTACAAAACTGAAGACTATGCAACAACCGTCGCGGAAGTGGATTATGTACTCGACACACTGGGTGACCGGGAACTGCCGAAAGAATTCGGCGTGCTGAAAGAGGGGGGTAAGCTCGTTTCGCTTCGCGGAATGCCCAACGGCGAATTCGCCGTTCGCGCGGGACTGCCCGCAATAAAAAGGTTTCTGCTTAAAGTTGCCGGGAAAAAATACGATAAGATGGCGGCAAAAAAGAATCAGAAGTATTTCTTTATCTTCGTCCACGAGGATGGTGCGGGGTTGGAACGCATTGGCAAGATTTTCGCTGAAAAACATATTGAAGCGTCGGTGGATGAGGTCTTCTCACTTGACGACGTGAACAAGGCACTTGAAAAGGTCGCAACGGGAAGATCAAAAGGAAAAACGGTAATCAAAATAGTTTAATGATCTCGACAAATTTCAGTTTGTCGAAAAACCGGGATCTGGCATCCAGATTCCACTGTTATGATGAAGAAAAACCTTGAAAAATGGTGATGTAAAGGGTTTTTTACAGCGATTGAGGGTTCTGTAAATACCATTTGATAGACAGACGGGTTCGTTTTCGGATAAACTAAAGCCATGCAAAGGAGATCGTAAAGATGATGATTTCGGAAAAACTGAAAGAAGCAAGGCAGAAGGCCGGCATGACACAGGATCAAGTTGCAGAGAAGATCATGGTATCCCGTGTGACCATTTCCCATTGGGAAAATGGAAAGTCGTTGCCCGATATCGTCAGTTTAATAAGTCTCAGCGATCTCTACAGCATCAGTTTGGATGAATTGGTGAAAGGAGATTCGAAAATGGTGGAAAAAGTGAGGAAAGACGCAAAAGACGCCAACAACAACAAGAGACTGATCAGAATAACAGGTATGCTGGTTATCGCTGTTCTGCTCGTGTATGCTGTCAGTACAATTGTAGGCGGAGCCTTCAAAGACTTTTGCGAGGCTGCTCTCTTATGGGTGCTGATAGGCATCAGCGTGGCCGCATCGATGACAAGTTTAAGTCAGACAGAGCCAAATGATGATAGAAAGAGATAAATATGTTGACAAACCGGGATTCCGGGATTGAATGAGGTGCTTTTATGAGTGAAAATAACAAGAATAACAAGAAAGACAATAATTCATCCGGCCTTGCGATTGGTATGTGTATCGGAATCGCAATCGGAACCACAGTCGGAGCTGCAACAAATAACATCGGTTTGTGGATGCCTATTGGACTATCGATGGGAATGACTCTTGGATTGGCCTTCGGTCATAACAGCGAAAAGAATGACGATGACGAAACGGACGGTCAGGAATAGATAGACAAATTCCCATTTGCCGAATAGATATTCTGTTGTCCACAGTAATAACGAGCATCGGGTTTTGCCCCACAAAATCCAGGAAAAAACACCGGCGTGACCGCTGCGGTCACGCCGGTTTCATATCCTTTTGAGCCGGTGATTGCCGCCTCAAAACAGCTTCTTTACGGACTACGCCCCGAACGCGTTTTTTTTATTTTTAGGCTTGTTTTCTGTGAATATTTGATGTATAGTATAATTATCCAAAATACAGAAAGGGAGCGTTTTTATGAATCGTACCAAACACATCATCAAACTATTGGTTTTCGGCGTGTTGGCAGGTATTCTTCTGCTGATTGGGGCAGGGAAGGACCTCTCCTTGGGCAAGGGCCTGTCGCTCAGCTGGGCCGGCGCGGGAAGGATCCTCCTTGTCATCTTTGCGGTTCTTGCCATGGAGCACCTGATTCTGCTGCTCCTGAGCCTGGTCAATTCCGAAAATCATCGGATTCGCACCGTCAAAACCCTGAGCGCAAACTTGATTCGCTATGTGACGGTTATCGTGATCGTCATTTGCGTGCTCTCCCTGCTGGATGTGGACATGCCCACCATCCTGGCAGGACTTGGTGTCATCGCATTGATCGTCGGCTTCGGTGCGGAGAGCTTGATCACCGATGTGGTTACCGGTTTCTTTATTCTGATGGATAACCAGTACAATGTGGGCGACATCATTGAGATCAACGGGTTTCGCGGCACTGTTTCGGAGATCGGCATTCGTACCACCAGCCTCACTGATACTGGCGGCAATGTGAAGATCATCAACAATTCGGATATGAAAAACATCCTTAACCGCTCGGATCACAGCTCCAAGGCCGTGACGGATTTTTCCATTCCCTACGAAACCGACCTGCTGAAGCTGGAGCAGAAGATCCCTGGCCTTATGGCCGAAATCTACCAGGCGCATCCGGAGGTGTTTAAGTCTGAGCCGAAATACCTGGGCGTTCAGACGCTCGGTAGCAGCTCAGTGGATCTCCGCTTTGTGGCAGAAGTTGGAGAGTCGGACATCTATTCCGGGGCGAGAATTCTGAACCACGACCTCTTTGTGGGCTTCCGAAGCCTGGGCGTGGAATGCCCCTTCCCCCAGGTGGATGTCCACAGCAAATAAGGCGCTGTCCTGGGAGGTATTGCAATGGAATTTTACAAACACCCCCCGGAGTTTTCTCAGCTTCCGCCGGAGTATGTTTCTTCTCCGGCGCTGGAGTTGGCCGCCCCGCCGCCTGAGTTCAGACAGGGCAGCGTTGCTATGCCGGAGGCGGAAAAGCCCAAACGCCGCTTGCGGCAGTTCTTGGGCGTTCCGGCTGTTTTGCTGCTGTCCTTCCTCTGCTTGCATGGAATGAAGCTGCCTGCTGGGACGACACCGACAGAGCCTGCTCCTGTGGAGACGGCGGCACCGATCCCGGAACGGCCATCCGGCAGCGTTGTGTTCGATGTGCTCTATGCTGTCCGTGATGTCGACACGGTACGCTACAGTTATGTGGTTTATACCCCAAGTCCCAGTCTGGATGCACCGCAAGAGCTGCTGGATGCCTATCACGGAACGCCCTATCCCATTCGCGTCTATGCGCGTCTTAACGATGAATCGGGCCAGATGGTTGCCCCGGCGGACGACCCGGATATTTGGGAGGGCTCTCGCAACACATTTGAATACAGCCTGGATGCGACAGGCATGGAGGGCAGTTTGACCCTGAGCTTGACCGCCATCTATACCGAAGAGGGGGAAGAGCGGCAGACTCGGGTGGTACTCCCGCTGGAGGACTTGCCTCCCGCTGCAGAAATGTACGCGACGCTGGATGTCCAGTCCAGTATGGAGATCGACTACTACGCGGCTTTCAACCCGCAACCGGAGGACGAGCACGAATACCGCTTCCGGGCGACGGATTTCACATTCGTCTGGCTGGACGAAAACGAGGAGATCTGTGCCCAGACCCAGGTTTGGGAGTTCGGCACGCTGCCATCCCTCAACGGCAATTCGGCTGTGAGCGATAAGGCCATTGCAGCGGCCTACGAAGGTCCCGCGAATCTACAGCCCCCAGTCGCGGAGGCTCGACAGTTCTTAGCCCGCTTTATCCTTACGGACGAGACCACCGGCTATCGCTACACGATCGATTCTAACCGCGTGGAGGTCTCGATCGAGCCGATCCTACAGAGTGAGCTCACGGTCTATCCCGGCGGCGATGTGGACGCGGTCTTCCGGTTCCTTCCTGTGCCTGGAGACAGCAGGGAATATGACCTACATGTGGAGTTGATGGGCCAGACGGCCTATCAAGGAGATGAAGCAATGGGCTTCTCCCTGGTGGATGATCCCCGTTCTGTGCCTGTGACCGGTGACAAGGAATCGGGCTTCGAGGTGCACTATTCCGGCGGCTCTGCTGCAGCCATGATCCCACAGGATGCACAGCTCAGCCTCTATGTGATCCTGGAGGATGCGAACACGGGGAAGCGCTATACCCTGGAGACAAACCGGGTGGACGCCGTGGAGCGTATCCTGCCCTACGATACTTATCCGCTGGAGGACGGCAAGCTCACGATCACGGTCTACAACGACACCTTGATCTATGACATCCCAAGTACGGTGGAGACAGATAGTTATGTGACGATTTTGGCTCTGGATACCATGCCGGAATCCGAATTTGAATCCTACGCCCTGCCCTCTGCCTGGGGGCCGGATGGCTATGAATTTGGCGGCTGGGTGGTCCATGTGAATAACCCGATGGACCTCAGTGCCGGCGGAGACATCTTCTCAGAATATGGCGGCGACCCGCCCCCCGAGGCGTTGACCGGAGAAGACGGCTTCGTGTTCCGGGTCTATGGCACATTGACCCGAGACGACATCGAGCGCGTCCCGCCCAGCGACGACGGCGTGCGCTATGTCAATGTCCACGCGGTTTGGATCCAGCGGGAGACGGACAATCCACTGCTCTTCCTGGACGACGGCGAAGGGAATGTTACCGGCTACGGCATGGAAAGCCCTATTGCCTCAGAGGGTTACCTCTATCTTTGCAATTACCCGGCGCCCAACAGCGCGGGCCGGGAGTTTGACGGCTGGTACGATGCGGCGGGCAATCGCGTGGATCTGCTTTGCAGCTTCTTCTCCTTTGCTCCGGTGCTCCGCAATCCGGACGGCAGCTTCGCCGGTTACGATTGGACGAATTATGAACCGATTTATTTGACCGCGCATTGGAAATAGACATAAGAATCAACACAGCCCATCCGGGAATCCCGGATGGGCTGTGTTTGATAATTTGTGAATGATTAGGCGTACAGATCGATGAGCTTCTTCAGATGCTCGTAGCGCTCCATGGCGTTGGCCTCGTTCTTGGCAAAGAGGACGTTGGCACGCTCGGGGAACTCACGGGTCAGACGGCTGTAGCGAGCCTCGTTCATCAGGAACTCCTGATAGCCGCCCTTGGGATCCTTGGAATCCAGGGTGAACTTCTTCTCGGCATCGGGGTTGAAGCGGAACATGTTCCAGTAACCGCATTCCACAGCCTTCTTCATCTCTTCCTGGCAGTGCATCATGCCGCCCTTGATGGAGTGCATCTCACAGGGAGCGTAGCCGATGATCAGGGACGGGCCGTGGTAAGCCTCGGCCTCGCTGATGGCCTTGATGGTCTGTGCGGGGTTGGCGCCCATGGCGACCTGTGCCAC
>JAFOKO010000004.1 GCA_017419715.1 Oscillospiraceae bacterium
CGTGCTGCGGCCAGCAGAATGCCGTTTTCATTCGCAAGGGGATTCTGCGTGGGAAGCAGCGCTTCCAGTGCAAATCCTGCGGCAGGAAGTTCACCTACGACACCAAGCAGTTGACCTCCAACTCCCACCAGCCCATGGAATGGATTGTTGTGCTGGAAGACACGCTTTCTCTGGCGTCGTTGGATTCCACTGCTGAAAAGATTGGCGTTTGCCACACAACAGCCTTCCGTATGCGCCATAAGCTGTTGATCTATATGGAAGAGGTCGTGACAAGCTCTGAACAATGATGCGAAAGTTCCGCAGCGTCGTATCCAAGTACCTCAATCGCTATACTGCCCTGTTCTCGCTGATTGCTATGACTGCCGAGCATTCCGCGACCGAGGCCGCCGACCAGGTACGCCGCTCCCTGCGCTCCCTTCGCTCCCTTCGACTCCCGGTGACCATTGAATCTCAGAAATCTTGGAATATCCTTGCGATTTGAGCGCTTAGGTCCTCACTTTGCAACTAACACCTTCTGCAAAATGCATAGACACGACATTGCTGTACGAAATCCACGAGGCATTAAAGCGTTGCGATGGCGGAGGTACATAGGATATGTTGCTATTATGTGTTACAAGCGGTTCTTGTTCATGAACTCCGCACATGGGAGGCCGATTATCTTGATTACCTTTAGCGTCATTTCAATGCTGCTGTCCTCTCCCACATAGTAGATGTATTTATACTATCCCTACCCGTTCTCTTCATAGGTTTTTTGTATAATAACACTTGTTTTGTGATTTGTCAATCTTTTTCTTTGAGTTTCCACAGTATTTGGAATAGAGGGAAAGCGAGAAGTTATCCACAGGAGGAAAAACAGCGAAAAAAGGACTCAAAATTGTTCGCTGTGAATTGTCCCATGTCGTGATGTTCGTGGCGTCCCCTAAAGTACTTACTTCGCTTCGAGGGACGCCCCCCCTACGCGGCGGGTACAGGGAGCGGTCAGCAGATTGCCGACGCTACAGACTGAATTCTCTGTCACTTGTCAATTGTCCATTGTCACCTGTTAATTGTCACTTTGCCTTCTCCCGCAGGGCGGCAATCTTCGCCTTGACGGTCTTGATCTCGTCCTCATCGCTCATGCCCCATTCGTCCTGCAGAAGCTTCAGGATCCGCTCGTAGGTCTTGGCGGCCTGTTCGTATTCGCCGCGAATCTTGTGAATGTCAGCAATGCCCATCAGCGCGTCCTGGTAGCGGGGGCGGCGGGTGTCACAGGCAAAGTCCCGCTCGTAGCAGTCCATCGCCTTGTCATACTCGCACTTGGCGGCGTAGTACTGGGCGGCCTCAAACAGGCAGACATCGTTTTCCGGGTTGGCTGCCAGCAGTTCCTCGATAATCCGGTCCGCAGTCTGCTCGTCGAAACGGGCCAGGGCAATATGGGCGCGGTAGATCTCGATCATAACCGGTCTCGCGTCCGGCAGGCTGCGCAGCTTGGAAAGATAGCGCTCCGCCTCGTCGGCACGGTGGTCGGCCAGCAGATTGTCGATCAGATAGAGATAGGGCGAGCGAAGCGTCGGGTTGGCCTCCACGAGCTCCCGGTAGAAGTCAATGGCGTCGCTGTGATTGCCCATGTTCCAGTCCCAGACCGTGTGACCGTCCGTTTTGCACAAAAGCCATTGGCTGCACTTGACGCCGGGGTTCATCCGTACGCCCTCCTTGGCGTAGCGGCTTGCCTTGCGGCCGAAGGACTCCATCCGGTGCCAGTAGAGATAGGCCAGCAGATCGGTGGCCCGCTGCTTGTGGGCTTGGTCCTTCAGTTCGTTTTGCAGAAAGGCCTCGTACTCCAGGAACACGTCCTGGGGCAGATTGTCCTCCGCGTCCAGGCGGTTTTCGATTCGGTTGAGGCGCTGCTCGCTGCTCAGGTCAAAGAGATCGTCGATGGTGACGCCGAAGATCTCCGCCAGCAGGGGCAGGGTGCTGATGTCGGGCATAGCCACCGCGTTTTCCCACTTGGATACGGACTGGGCGCTGATGCCCAGCCGCTCCGCCAACTGCTCCTGAGTCAGGCTGGCCTTGAAGCGAAGCTGTTTGATTTTCTTTCCGAGTTCCATAATCGTTTCCTCCATGAAATGTTGTTGGGTTTTGCTTACGGGCCTATCATAGCACCCGGAAAGAAGAAAAACCATACCGCGGTTTTCCACACGGCTCGCCTGTTAGTTGAGTTGGGACGGGGAACTCATGGCCGGCAGCTTTGGGGCGTCGAGGACGCCCCACCCGACGCGGCAGCTGTCATTTGCCGATCGCCCTGTGGATCGTATTGAGCACCCGCTTCTTGTTGCGCGTCCATTCCGGGGCCAGCAGCAGGGGGCCGGGGGCGTCGCCGGTGAGACGGTGGAGGACGGTGCCCTCCGGCAGGAGGCGGACGCTTTCGGCGATCAAGTCGGCGTATTCCTCCAGCGTCAACAGCGGGAAGGGTTCTGCCTCATACTGAGCGCCGAGGGCCGTGCCCTTGAGTACATGGAGCATTTGCAGCTTGACCCCGTCCACCGCTGGGCGCAAGCCCGCCACAAGGCGGACTGTTTTCAGCATATCTTCCCGGCGCTCCCCCGGCAGGCCGAAGATCAGATGAACGATGACCGTGAGCCCAGCCGCTTTCAAACGGCGGTAGGCGTCGAGGAAGGTATCCAGCGCATAGCCCCGGTTCATGCGGGCGGCGGTCTCGTCGTGGGCCGTCTGCAGGCCCAGCTCCACCCAGACGGGCTTGATCGCGTTCAGGCGGGACAGCATCTCCATCACCGCCGGGCCGAGGCAGTCGGGGCGGGTGCCCAGCGAGAGCGCCACGATCTCCGGCCGCTGGATGGTCTGCCGGTAGAGGGATTCCAGCCGCTCCACGGGACCGTAGGTGTTGGTGAAGGACTGGAAATAGGCGATAAACTTTTTCGCATCGGTCTTGCGAGCAATGCGGGCCTTGGCCTCGGCGATCTGTTCCTCCAGAGGCGCAAATTGGGCCGCAAAGTCCCCGGAGCCGCCTTCGGAGCAAAAGGCACAGCCGCCGACGCCCACACTGCCGTCCCGGTTCGGGCAGGTACAGCCCGCGCTCAGGGAGAGCTTGTAGACCTTTTCACCGTATTGCGCCTGCAAGTATTCGGAAAGCATTTGCATGTTCGTTCCCTCTGATCTCATGGACAGCTTTGCTGATTATTATATAAATCACTGGGACAAAATGCAAGTGGCAGGATTCTCCTATGGACAAATTCTGCCCGCTGTGTTATGATAGCGTACTGAAACATCAACAGGAGGATTTCAAGTATGTCCATCAAGAGAATCGCGGTTCCCTATGACAACGGCGAGGTGTTCCAGCACTTCGGCCACACGGAGACTTTCAAGCTTTACAAGGCGGAGGACGGCAAGATCCTGTCCTCGGAGCTTCTGGAAACCAACGGCAGCGGGCACGGCGCGCTGGCCGCGCTGCTTGCGGAGCGCGGCGTCAACGCGCTGATTTGCGGCGGCATCGGCGGCGGAGCTGTGGCCGCGCTGGAAGAGCAGGGCATTGAGTACTGTGCCGGTGCATCCGGCAACGCCGACGAAGCCGTGGCGGCCTATTTGCGGGGTGAGCTCGTCAACACCGGCGCAAATTGTGACCATCACCATGAGGAAGGCCATTCCTGCCACGATCACGGCGAGGAACACAACTGCGGCGGTCACGAGGAAGGGGGCTGCGGCGCTCATGCGGGCGGCTGCGGCAGTTGCGGCGGCTGTCACGGGAAGCCGAAGTTCGAGGGCAAAAATGTGGGCAAAACCGTCCGCACCCACTACCGCGGGACCTTCAACGACGGCACCCAGTTCGATTCCTCCTACGATCGGGGCGAGCCCCTGGAATTCGTCTGCGGTGCTGGAATGATGATTTCGGGCTTTGACGCCGCCGTGGCAACTATGGAAGTCGGCCAGACGGTCGAGGTCCATCTCATGCCCGAGGAGGCCTACGGTGAGAAGAATCCGGACGCGATCTTCACGCTGGACATCGCCCAGCTTCCCGGCGCGGAAGCCGTCTCCGTCGGCCAGCAGGTCTATCTGCAGGACCCCTACGGCCAGCCTGTGCCCGTGCTGGTGCTTGCCAAGGACGAGAAGACCATTACCTTCGACGCCAACCATGAAATGGCCGGAAAAGAACTGAACTTCACCATCGAGCTGGTGGAGGTTTTGGACTGAGCACGAACGCCTTGCGGGTTTTCCGCAAGGCGTTTTTCCCGTAAAAATATCATTTTATAACATGATATTCATTCATACATCTCCGATATTCAAAAAATATGTTAGGTTTTCTGTTTTTTCAGAGCACGGATCATGCCAGAAAGCCCATGAAAAACCTTAAGAAACCCTCATATTTCTACAAAAAAAGTTTTGTAAGGCCAAGGTTTTTATACAATTCAGACAAAAAAGTGTTGCATTTCCGCCCATATGCAATTATAATATGACATGATTCAGGTCATCCGGTCCATCTCCGGTCGTGTCCTGAGCCAGAACTTTGCCCGCCGGACTGTGCGCCAGTTTTCCGTCGGGTCATCAAACGAAGACACAGAAAGGGGAACAGGCGGACGAATTATGAACTCAAAAACACTATTTTACATTCTGAAGCGGATCGGACTTGCGATCATGACCATCTGGATCGTAATTACGATCACCTTCTTCCTCATGCACGCCATACCGGGCGGTCCGTTTTTGAAGGAAAAGGCGATCACCGCTTCGGCACAGGCCGCGCTGGAGGCAAAGTACGGTTTGGACAAGCCGCTTTTGACCCAGTATGGGACCTACCTGAAAGATGTGGTAACGAAGCTTGACTTCGGCCCTTCCCTGAAGCAAAGAGGCCGCATGGTCATTGATGTCATTGCCGACGGTCTGAAAACCTCTGTGAAGCTTGGCGTGCTTGCTGCCGTTATTGCAGGCGTGGTTGGCATCGTGCTGGGTGCCTGGGCCGCGCTTCGCCGCAACAAGCTGATCGACAAGATCATCATGGTCATCACGACTGCCTTTGTGTCCATGCCCTCGTTTATCATGGGCTCGCTGCTTCTGGTTTTGTTTGCCATTGCCTGGAACATTTTGCCGGCCAACGGCACAGCCAAGGGTGGACTGATCCTTCCGATCATCACGCTCTCCCTTTATCCCATGGCTTACATCACCCGTTTGACCCGTTCCTCCATGCTGGATGTGCTCGGCCAGGACTACATCCGAACCGCCAAGGCCAAGGGTGTCTCCTCCGCAAAGATCATCTTCGGCCATGCGCTGAAGAACTCTCTGATTCCGGTCATCACCTACTTTGGGCCGATGCTGGCCTACATCGTCACCGGTTCTCTGGTGGTGGAGAAGATCTTCGCCGTGCCCGGCATTGGCCGCGCCTTCGTCAACAGCATCTCGAACCGCGACTATCCCATGGTCATGGGCACCACCATCGTGCTGGCTGTGCTGATCGTGGTCATGAACCTGGTCAGCGACATCCTGTACAAGGTCGTTGATCCTCGCATCAACTTTGAGTAAGGGGGAAGGAGAGAAACATGGACAAGAAGTTTACCATGCATATAGATGTGGATCAGTTCCTCCCGGCTACCGACGAGGAAAAGGCCTACATGGTGCAGATGCGTCCCTCCTCCACCTTTTTCAAGGACGGCATGAAGCGTCTGCTGAAAAACAAGGTCGCCACAGTCAGTCTGATCGTCATTCTTTTGATCACGCTGGCATCCCTGATCATTCCCGCCATCTGGCCCTACTCTTACGAGACTCAGCTGGGCATTCAGCCCGGTAAGCCCGTAGACTCCAGCTACAACAATCTGGCCCCGTTTGAATACGGCAAGACGGAGCAGGCCATGATCGACGCCGGGGAGAAGGTCTTCCCCCATGTCTTTGGCACCGATTCCTCTGGCCGCGACTACTTCATTCGTGTGGTCTATGGAACCCGCATTTCCCTGACTGTCGGCTTCTTTGCCAGTATCATCGTGCTGATCATCGGCATGACCATCGGCTCCATCGCCGGATACTGCGGCGGCAAGGTGGATCTGATCATCATGCGTTTTGTGGACATCATCTATTCTCTGCCCGACATGATGATGGTCATTCTGCTGTCCGCCGTGCTGAAAATGACGCTGGAACCGCTTTTGGTTGGCACGGTCTTTGAAAAAATCGGCACCAACATCATCAGCCTTTTCGTTGTCTTTGCCGTGCTCTACTGGGTGGGCATGTCCCGCTTAATTCGCGGACAGATCCTCTCCCTGCGGGAGCAGGAATATGTGCTGGCATCCAAGGCTGCCGGCGCAAAAGGTAGCTGGATCATCCGCAAGCACCTGCTGCCCAACTGCATCAGCGTGGTCATCATCTCCACTGCCCTGCAGATCCCCAGCGCCATTTTCACCGAGAGCTACCTCTCCTTC
>JAFOKO010000035.1 GCA_017419715.1 Oscillospiraceae bacterium
GACCGAGGAGCAGGGTCACGAAAAACGCTGTTCTCTCACGACTTAGCATGAAAAAGCGAAAGATGCACGAAGATAACTTCATATTCGCGTATTACCAGCGAATCAAGGACGGCTCCATCGTCGCCGGTCGCTGGGTGACGCTGTTGTATGAGCATATCGTCAGCGGCCTGGAGAAGAAGCTGTTTTTCTTCGACCAAAAGAAGGCGACAGCGGCCATAGACTGGTTTGAGACGCACACATTCCACACGGAAGGCGTAAAAGCGCCTGGTGCGATAGAGCTTGAGCTGTGGCAGAAGGCTTTCCTGTCGTGCGTTTTCGGCATCGTAGACGAAGACGGTCACCGGCATTTCCGCGAGGTGCTTCTGCTGGTGGCGAGGAAAAACGGCAAATCCGTCATTGCCTCCGGCATCGGCAAGTATGAGTGGCAGATCGACGGAGGCTTCGGCGCGAAAGTCTTCTGCTGCGCTCCGAAGCTGGAACAGGCCGACATCGTCTATAACAACATATGGCAGATGACCGTCCTGGATCCCGAATACCAGGCACTGAAGATAGAGCTTGACGAGCGCGACACGCACAATGTCAAGGTCAAGGATCAGAGCGTTCTCCCGAAGCACCGGCAGAGCGATCTATCCATCGCCAGTACGAACAGCACGGTCAAGAAGATCGCCTTCAGCGCGAAGAAGAGCGACGGATTCAATCCGTCTCTCTGCATCTGCGACGAGATCGCCGCGTGGGAAGGCGACAAAGGCCTCAAGCAGTACGAAGTCATGAAATCAGGCATGGGGGCGAGGCCGGAAGGTCTGCTCCTGAGCTGCACGACCTCCGGCTATATCAACGACAGCATCTTCGACGAGCTGCTGAAAAGATCTACACGGTTTCTCCTGGGCGACAGCAAAGAAAAAAGGCTGTTGCCTTTTCTATACATGATTGACGATGTCGACAAGTGGAACGACATCAACGAGCTGCGAAAGTCAAATCCGAATCTCGGCGTTTCCGTCTCTGTGGACTATCTGCTCGAAGAGATCGCCATCGCCGAAGGCAGCTTGAGCAAGAGAGCAGAATTCATCACGAAGTACTGCTGTCTGAAGCAGAATTCTTCTCTCGCGTGGATCCCGCAGAAGCTGGTCGAGAAGGCCAGCGGCGAGGCGCTCAAGTTTGAGGACTTCGCTGACAGCTACTGCGTCGGCGGCATCGACCTGTCTCAGACGCGAGATCTCACAGCTTGCACGGCGGTCATCGAGAAGGCCGGAGAGCTGTATGTGTTCGCGCACTTCTTCCTTCCTTCGGAGAAGATAGACGAGGCGACGCAGAGAGACGGCGTACCGTACAACGCTTACATCAAGCGCGGCCTCCTCACGCCGAGCGGAGACAACTTCGTCGATTATCACGATTGCTTCAACTGGTTTAAGCGGCTCGTCGAGGAATATAGGATATATCCTCTACAAGTCGGGTATGACCGCTACTCCGCGCAGTACCTCGTCGCCGACATGAAGGCGTACGGCTTTCACATGGACGATGTTTATCAGGGCGACAACCTGCACGGAATAATCCAGGAGACACAGGGGCTTTTGGAAGACGGGAAGATCCACATCGGCGACAACGACCTTCTCAAGATGCACCTGCTGAACAGCGCAATCAAGATGAATGTGGAGCGCGGACGCGGAAGGCTTGTAAAGGTCACGCCGAATGTCCACATCGACGGCGTCGCCGCTTTGCTCGATGCGATGACGGTGAGGGCGAAATACTACGCCGAGATCGGCGATCAACTGAAAAACTGAGGTGACGCTATGGGAATGTTTGATTGGCTCTTCGGGAAGAAGCCCGAACCGAAGGGCAAATATGAAGGCGAGTTCCGAATGCTCGAAGGGTACAGACCGCACTTCTCGAGCTGGAACAGAGATCTCTATGAGAGCGAGCTGATCAGGGCGGCGATCAACGCGAGAGCGACACACATCTCCAAGCTGAGAGTGCAGACACAGGGAGCGGCTAAGCCCGGTCTACAAAGGAAACTGAAGCATGGACCCAACGAGATGCAGACATGGGGGCAGTTCCTTTACCGGCTCTCGACCATCCTCGATATGCACAACACGGCATTCATTGTGCCGGTGTATGACCAGTACGGGGAGATGTCCGGCGTTTACGCTCCTCTGCCGGAACGCTGTGAAGTTGTGCAGTATTCCGGCAAGCCTTATCTGAAGTACCGCTTCAGCGACGGCAAAGAGGCCGTGATCGAGTTCGAGAACTGCGGGGTCATGACGAAGATGCAGTACCGCAGCGACTTCTTCGGCGAGTCGAACCACGCTCTGATGCCGACGATGGACTTGATCCACATTCAGAACCAGGGCATCGAGGAGGGCGTCAAGAGCGCGGCGACATATCGCTTCATGGCGACGCTGAATAACTTCGCCAAGGACGAGGATCTGAAGAAGGAACGCGAACGCTTCAGCCGCACGAACTTCGGCCAGGACAGCAACGGCGGCGGTCTTCTGCTGTTCCCGAACACATACGGCAATGTGAAGCAGATCGAGGCGAAACCGTATACCGCAGACGCCGATCAGATGAAGCTGATCAAGGACAATGTCTTCGAGTACTTCGGCGTCAACGAGGACATCCTCGAAAACATGGCCTTCGGCGATAAGTGGTCAGCCTTCTACGAGGGCGTGGTCGAGGCCTTCGCGATCCAGTTCTCCGATGTGATGACGAAGATGCTCTTCACCTTCCGGGAACAGAGCGAGGGCAACATCGTGACCGCGACGGCCAACCGGCTACAGTACATGAGCAACGCCGACAAGCTGGCGGTCTCCGCGCAGATGGCCGACCGAGGCCTCATGACGAGAAACGAGATCCGCGACATTTGGAATCTCGAGCCGCTGCCGGAGCCGTATGGGTCGCAGCTCCCGATCAGGGGCGAATACTACAATGTGGGGGAAAACAACAATGAGCCTGAAAACGATAATGCAGAAACTTGACGAAGGCCGTCAGTACCGCAACATCGATGTCTCGACTTTCGAGCGCAGAGCTGAAGGCGACACCGAGAAGACGGTCTCCGGCTACGCCACGACCTTCAATCAGCCGTATGAGCTATACCGCGACGCCTGGAACGGATATGTCTACATCATCCGTGAGCAGGTCGACAAGGACGCCTTCGCCGACACAGACCTCGCCGATGTGATCATGCAGTATGACCATGAGGGGCGAGTGTTTGCGAGGACGAGCAACAACACTCTCGAGCTGGATCCCGACGAGCATGGTCTCCACATCCGCGCCAACCTGGGCGGCACGGAGCTGGGGCGGCAGCTCTTCGAGGAGATCGAGGGCGGCTACACGACCAAGATGTCCTTCGGCTTCAGAGTCGGGAAGGACAAGCGCGAGGAGACGGAAGAGCGCGACGAGGAGACCGGCATCACGACGGTCACCGTCCTGCGCACGATCCTCAGCATTTCCAAACTGTACGATGTTAGCGCCGTAAGCCTTCCGGCAAACGACGCTACTTCTATTTCCGCGAGAAAACTGTGCGAGGGAGAGATCGAACAGTTCCGGGAGGAGATCCTGAAGCGGGAAGACCAGCGCAAAAGAATCCGAATCAAGGCAAAACTGGAGGATTAAAACAATGGAATTTGATTTCACCAAGACCGAGGCGACCGAGCTGCTTGAGCGCAGAAAGGCCATCGCCGAGGAAAGCAACACCGCAAAGGGCGAGGCGCTCGACGCTCTGGAGCATGAGCTTGACGCCATCAACGCCGAACTGGAATCCCGCAAGGCCGAGGAGGCCAAGCGCAACGAGATCCGCGCTGCCGTCGCCGCTGGCGCTGGCGATGTCGTGGAAGAGAAAACTTTCAAAGAAGAGAGGAACAACAAAATGAACATCACCGAACTCCGCACGAGCGCTGACTACATCAACGCTTTCGCCAACTATGTCAAGACCGGCAACGACGCCGAGTGCCGCGCTCTTCTGAGCGAGAATGTGCAGTCTCCGCTGGTCGGCTCCGTGCCCGTGCCCACCTTCGTCGAGGGCATCGTCGCCGAGGCTCTGCGCGAGAGCAAGATCATGTCTCGCGTCCGCAAGGCCTACGCGAAGGGCAATGTCAAGGTCGGCTTCGAGCTGTCCGCGCCCATCGCGACCGCTCACGCCGAAGGCGGCGATCCTCAGACCGAAGAGGCTCTCCAGCTCGGCATCGTGACGCTCGTTCCCGAGACTCTGAAGAAGTGGGTCTCCATCTCCGACGAGGCTCTCGACTCCATGAGCGGCGAGGAGTATCTGCGCTACATCTACAGCGAGATCTCCCGCAAGATCATCAAGGCCGAGGAGAAGAAGGTCGTTGACGCGATCCTGGCCGCTCCGCAGACCGCTACCGCTACGGCTCCCGCAGTCGCGAAGCTGACCATCACCACCGCCGGTGTGGGCGACTTCATCAACGCCCGCGCTCTGCTGTCCAGCGAGGCCGAGGATCTCGTCATCATCGCGACTCCGGCTCAGTATGCCGAGTACAAGACGCTGGCGCTCGCCTCGTCCTTCGCTTTCGATCCCTTCGAGGGCATCGAAGTGCTGTTCAGCGACTACGCGACCATGCCGATCATCGGCGACCTTCGCGGCGTGATGGCCAACTATCCCAACGGCGACGCTGTCCAGTTCAAGTATGACGATGCCACGCTCATGACGAGCGACCTCGTCCGCGTCCTGGGTCGCAAGCCTGTCGCCATCGGCGTCGTTGGAAACAAGTACTTCGCCAAGATCGGCGCGTAATGAAGGTCAAACTGACCAAAAGAGCAAGAATTTGGCACGAAGCCGGGGAGACCGTCGAGGTCTCTCCGGCGGAAGGCCGTTTTCTGCTTTCCGTGAAGTCTGCCGTTAAAGTCGCCGAAGAGACGAAGACGGCAAAGAAAAAGAAGTAAGAGAGGTGAGCGGAATGCTCGACAAGGTAAAGCTGGCATTGCGGCTCACGACGGACGCATTCGACGCAGAGCTGACAGATCTGATCAACGCTGCGGCGCTCGACCTCGGCCTTGTCGGGATCGCGATCCCGGAGCTGCTTGCGAATGACGCTCTGATCGTGACGGCCATTGTCACCTATGTGCGCTGTCACTTCGGGAGTCCGTCTGATTACGACCGGCTGAAGGCCAGCTACGACGAGCAGAAAGCGCAGCTTCAGACGGCGACCGGGTACGGACTGTGAGGCGCTTATGGTCTTTTCTGATGTCGCGAATCTGATCGCGCAGACTTACACCGTCAACGACATCGGCGACTCCGTGCCGACCGAGACCGTGCGGCAGGTATATGTCGAGGTCAAGAGCATCGGCCTCAAGAGGAAAATCGACGCGGCGGCGACAGGGCTGAACATCGAATTCAAGCTCATCCTGTCCGACATCGCCGAGTACAACGACGAGAAGCTCGTCGAGTACAAGGGCGTCCGCTACAATGTGAAGAATGTCTTCATCGCGGATGATCAGAGCGTCGAGCTGACCGTGGGGAAATACTGATGCCGCTCCCGCCGTCTGTAACGAAGATCTCGAAGAACGGGGTCGAATTCACTTCCAATGTCGACCGGGCGAACTATCTCATCAGCGAGCTGACACGCGCAGCGATGAAGGATGTCGCGAAGTACATTCTGAAGCTTGTGAGGGCGAAGGCTCGCGCCATCAACAACGAGACTCGCCGGATGCGCTATGTCGGCACTCGCTTTCAGTACTGGGTGAGAAAAAAAGAGACCGACCTTCAGCTCGGCATCGAGAACACGGCAAAGGGCGCGAACACCGCATGGTGGGCAGACCAGGCCGAACTCGGTACAGCCGGTCAACCGAAGCGGGGCTTCTTGCGGGAGACCGTCTATGACAACATCGAGATGATCCGCAAGATCGAGTCTCAGTACCTCAGCGCCATCGAGGACGAAATGAACGCGGCCTCTATGGTCGACGAAGAAGAAAACGATCCCGAAGAGGACACGCTATGAAAACTGTAGCATTGCGGAAGGCCGTCGTTTCTGCGCTGGGCGAGGTTATGCCCGCCGGAGGGAAAGTGTACTTCCAACAGGCGGAAAAAACGCCTGTGTATCCGTATGCGGTGTACACGGTCAACATGATCGACAACACGGACGAGAGAGATCTCTATGAGTTGGAGATCAACCTGGTCGGGTATGACGCGGACACGGAGACGATGGAAAACCTCACCGACACGGTCATCGCCGCATTCAACAAAAGAGTCATCATCAACGACAGCATCGGCGTCTACTTTTTCGCCGACCGTCGAAACATCGTCGAGGAGGAAGACCGCCGGATCATCCGCCGGAGGCTGACCTTCTCGGCATATCTCTACGAAAGGTAGGAAAAAGGTATGTTTTCGGGAGTTACTGCAAACACTTCCAAGCATCTCCAGCTCGACGCCGGTGCGTTTCTGAAGAACTTCGACCCGGCGACCGATACCTGGGAGAGCGCAAAGGCCACGAAGCTGATCGGCGCGACCGCCGGCGGCGGCTCTTTTGCCGCTGTGCCGACCATCCGCCGCATCGAAGTCGACGGCGTCAAAGGCGCGACGAAGGGCTTTGAGGCGCTCGACGAGTGGCAGGTCACTATGACCGCCAATGTCAAGGAAATCACCGCAGAGGCGCTCAAGATGGCGCTGGCGACCGGCACGAGCGAAGATGTCAAGTCTCCGTCTTCTGCCGCGAGCGAAAACTACACCAAGATCACGGCAGCGAACGAGATCGCCGATACTGACTATATCGACAATATCACCTGGATCGGTCGCCTGTCCGGCTCCGACCAGCCTGTCATGATCGTGATGTTTAACGCGCTCTGCACCAACGGCCTCACGCTCACGACCGCCGACAAGGCGGAAGGCGTGATCGCCCTGACTCTGACCGGCCACTACACGATCACGGATCTCGACACTCCACCGTTCGAGATCTACTATCCCATCCTGAACTGATGGGTCGGCATAAGGAGGCATTATGCGCAAACTGATCACCGCAGATGTGTTCGCGCTTGCCCGCGTCATCAAGGCGTCGGGAATGCGTGAGCAGCTTTCGGCTTTCGTCCGCACTCTCTCCGAGAAGGACGAAAAGCCCGATGTCGAAAGCGTGGGGTACGAAGCGTTTCTCGTCATGATCGAGGCGCTGGCCGAGCGGAAAGCGGAAAACGCGCTGTATGACGCGCTCGCCGCGATCCTCGAGGTCACGCCGGACGAGGTCAAAACGATGCCTCCCGCCGATTTCTTCAAAGTCTTCTTGGTCATCTCCGAGGAGAACGACCTGAAGGCTTTTTTCGGCTATGTCTCCGGCATTCTTGGGAAGAACTGACCGACCTCGCATACCGGAGATATAGCCAGGGCTTTATGCTTCTGCCATTTTCGGAAGGTGTGGAGCTTCTCGACTTCGCCTTTTCGGCTGAGTGGGAGCAGAACGCTTTCCTCCGCTGGATCGCCGGAGACGAATTCGGGATGTCATTCAACGAATTCAAAGAGGCAGTAAAGCCTCGCCCGGTCAAGTCATCCGCGCAGATCCTCGCGGATGTGGATGAGATCATGAGCAGAACACAATGGCGCAAATCCTCTTAAAGAGGTGAACCTATGGAAATATTTAAACTTATCGGCTCGGTCATGGTCGACACGGCAGACGCCGAGAAGTCTATCCAGAAGACCGGCGACGATGCGGAAGGCCTCGGCACGAAGCTGGCAAACGGCGTAAAGACCGCCGGGAAGTGGGCGGCAGGTCTTGCGACTGCGGCGGTGGCCGTAGGCGGCGCTATGGTCGCTGCGGCGAAGGATACCGCAGAAACGGCAGACCAAATCGACAAAGCCTCTCAGCGCATGAAGATGGACGCGGAGAGCTACCAGGAGCTGGCTTACGCGGCAGAGCTTTCCGGCGTGGAGATGTCCACGCTCGAACGAGCCGCGAAGAAACTCGAAGGCACGGATCTGTCGATGGACGAGGCGCTGGATCAGATCTATTCGCTGAGTACCGAAGAGGAGAGAGCCGCGAAGGCGGCAGAACTCTTCGGCGAGTCCGTAGCCTACCAAATGACTCCCCTTCTCAACGCCTCCGCCGAAGACATGGCGGCGATGAAGGAAGAGGCTCACAGTCTCGGCCTCGTCATGGGCGAGGATGCCGTCAAGAACGGCGCGGCCATGAACGATATGTTCACAAAGGTCGAAGAGAGCATCAATATGCTCAAGACCAACCTCATGAGCGAATTGATGCCCTACATCATGGAGATCCTCCAATGGGTCATCGACAATATGCCGAAGATCACGGCGACGGTGAAGAAAGTCCTGGACGCCATCATGCCCATCGTGAAGCCCATTCTCAACGGCGTGATGCAGCTCGTGCAAGGCTTTACCTCGCTCCTCGACGGAGACATTCACGGGTTTATCGACGGGATCCTCGGATTCCTCGGCGGACTCGGTCAAGCCTTCCTCAGGATAGGCGAGGGCATCTTCGGCGCTCTGTGGGATGGCCTCGTCTCCGTCTGGAACAGCATTTCAACCTGGGTCTCCGAAAAGGTCGGCTGGCTCATGGACAAGCTGGCGTTTTGGCGGAAAGGCTCCGAAGAGATGGGCGGCGAATCCCACGCGGGCGGTCTCCCGCTCGTGCCGTATGACAACTATCCCGCCATGCTTCACCGTGGCGAGGCCGTCATGACGGCGGCAGACACTCAAGGTCTGCTCAACGCCGTCCAGCAGATCGCGCAGAATGGGAATACCGGCACGATCAACATCACCGTGCAGTCTGTCCTTGACGGTCGCGTGATCGGCGAGAGCGTGACGAGGTATCAGACGCAGAAGGCGAGGGCAATGGCATGACATATCCCTACACTTTCACAGTTAACGGGGTAGATCTGAGCGGAAGAGTGCAGAAGTACTCCTATGAGACGAGCTACACTCCCGTCTATTCGGACACCATCACAACGATGGACAGGATCGACCACACCGTCATCGTCAGATGGAGACACGGCCTGTCGCTGATCATCAATCCGATGGAAGACGATGAGTTGGCCGCGCTCCAGACGGCGCTCTCCGGCTCCCTTGTCGCTTCTGTGACCTTCACCTCGCTCCAGCTCGGAGTCGATGTGACCTGCAACATGATGCTCGATGTGGCCTCTGCCGCGCTGGTGCTTAAGAACGCATCCCGGCGCGTCATCGGCGGGATCCCGCTCACCTTCACGGAGATGTAACCATGCAGAACACTTCACAGCTTTATCAGCAGATCATCGGCCAGGAAGGCCACTTCTTCGAGTCGAAGCTCGTCATCGACGGCGTGACCTACGACAAAAGCGTCCTGGTCGAGATGGAGACCTCCGTCGCCATGTTCTCCGGCACTCCCGAGATCGGGAAGGCCGTCTCCGGGCAGATCTCCGTCAAGATGCTCGCGCCGTCTGCGGGCATCCCAACGATGGCCAGGATGGAGCCGTATGTCCGGGCAAAAACAGCGACGCAGACCTCCGAATGGATCCAGCAAGGCGTTTTCTTCATCGACACTCGCGAGATGACGAAGAACGAGGCCGGGGAGAATGTTCTCAGCATTCACGGCTTCGACGCCATGCTCAAGGCCGAGCAGATGTACAACGGACGGATCACCGGCAACAGCACCGACATTCAGATGGTGAACGAGATCGCGTATCAGCTCGGCGTGACCGTTGACGCGAGAACGACGGCGGCGATGACGAGAGGGTATACGATCCCGTTTCCGAGCGGGTACTCATACCGGGAGATCCTCGGTTATATCGCCGCGATGTATGTCGGGTGCTTCATCATCTCGGATGTGGGAGAGCTGCGGCTCGTCTCCATCCTGGAGCTGCCGCCGGAGACAAACTATCTGATCGATCAGACCGGCGCTGCCATCACCTTCGGCGGCGACAGAATTCTTGTGTAAGGGGTGAGCAAATGAGCGATGTTGTCGCGCTGGCGAGGCGCGTCGGGCAAATCGAGGTCTCACCGCAGTTTTCTGACTACTCCAAGGTACTCATCCATATTGACGATGAGACCGTCATCGAGGTCGGCAACGACACAGGCCGGACGCTCGAGTTCACCTGCCCGTTTGCGACTCAGCAGATGGCACAGGATATCCTCTCCTCGCTGACCGGCTTTCAGTACCAGCCGTTCCGGGTGACTGATGCGCTCATGGATCCGGCGGCTGAGATCGGCGACGCCGCGAACACTCGCGGCAGCTACGGCGGCATCTACTCAAGGAACACGAAGTTTTCGGAAATGATGCCCGCCGACATCGCAGCTCCTCAGGACGAGGAGATCAACCACGAGTACAAGTACGAAAGCCCACAGGAGCGGCAGTTCAAGCGGCAGATTGACGATGTTAAAGCGTCGCTGATTATCGCCAACGACCGCATTGACGCGAGTGTATCGCAGACAGGCGGTTCGTCTTCGTCCTTTGGATGGTCTTTGACTTCCAACGCACACAGATGGTATGCGAACGGACAGGAAGTCATGGCGATTACCGCAAGCGGCTTGTCTGTTAAGGGTAATGTCCAAGCTACTACTGGCAAGATTGGCGGTTTCAACATTAGTGCGAGTGCGATATGGAACAATATCAGTTCCTTTGGCGGTTCGCAATCAAGTGGCGTTTACATCGGCACAAACGGTATCCAGCTCGGTCAGCGATTTAAGGTTGATTCCTCTGGAAACGTATCCGCAAGTAATATGACACTATCCGGTACGCTCAAAATAGGCAGTACGACAATCACGGCAGATAATCTGCGCTTGGGCGCTGAGAGAGCCAACAGCGGATATTCCAGTTGGAACGGCACGACTTCGACCGTCAACA
>JAFOKO010000036.1 GCA_017419715.1 Oscillospiraceae bacterium
CCCTTGCCGGAGCCCTTGGTGGAGAAGCTCAGCACAGCGACCTTGGGATCAATGCCGAAGACCTTGGCCGTCTTGGCGGTCTCGATGGCGACCTCGGCCAGCTTTTCAGCGGCGGTGAAGGTCACATTGCCGTCCTTGTCGACGGTGTCCTGATAGTCGATGTTGATGGCGCAATCGCCCATGGCCAGGAGCTCCTGCTTGCCGTCCTTGCCGTCGCGGGCCATGATGAAGCAGGAAGACACCAGGTGCGCGCCCTTGCGGGTCTTGACGAGCTGCAGGGCGGGACGAACGGTGTCGGCGGTGGAGTAGGTAGCGCCGCCCAGGAGGGAATCAGCGTAGCCCATCTTGACCAGCATGGTGCCGAAGTAGTTGCCCTTGAGCAGGTTGGCGCGGCAGTCCTCGGGGCTCATCTTGCCCTTGCGGAGCTCGACCATGGTCTCGACCATCTTCTCCATCTCGGGATAGGTGGCGGGGTCAATGATCTCCAGGCCTTCGATGTCGAAGCCGCATTCAGCGGCCTTGGCCTTGACGACCTCGACATTGCCGATCAGAATAGGCGTAAGATACAGACCGTCCTTCTTGAGCTGAGCAGCAGCCTCCAGGATACGGGCGTCGTGGCCCTCGGTGAAGACGATCTTCTTAGGATTCTCGCGGAGCTTGGCTTTGAGAATGTCGAACATTGCAATAACCTCCAACGGTTCAAAAATTTTGACGCCTCTATTATAGCCTGTCCCGCGCCGCTTGTCAATTTCAGAAAAACAAATTTTGTGTATTCTCCTTCCTTGAAGCAGCGATCCCCGTGATGGTTGCTCAGACCGTTTAGAACATAAGCAGTTTTTTTGCTTTGTTTCTGCCGCACCAGCGTTGCCGCGCCAGGAGCAGGCAGACAATGCCGACGGCTGTAGCCGCCAGATAGCCGAGGCGGCTCGCCTCCAGCGGCGAAAACAGGCAGGTCAAGGAGATTCCATCGAGGATGTCGATCTGCATATAGCTCAGGCAGGCCGGAAGGGTCAAAGCGCCGCAAGCTGCCAGGAGCGAGAGATTGTTCTGCCGACAATAGCAGGAAATCAGCAAAATGATTCCGGAGGCCACCAGCATCGCCAGCAGGCGGAGCAGCAGATAGCACGCCGCCACTGCCCCAAGGCTCAGCCGGTACGGGAAATCCGCGAAAAACTGCATACTTTGCGCCGGGGCTGCCAGGGCAATTGCGTCATATTGGCTGATGATCTGCCACAGTTCACCGGCCTCAAAGATCAGCCAGACGAGTACCGTCATAAGCAGGCTTGCCCCCAGCTTTTTCCGCCACAGAACACTGCCGCCCCGGGCTGCTCCCTGCAGGAGCTGGGTCACGCGGCTCTGCTGCTCCTGAGACACCATCGCGCTCAGCAGCAGCACCAGCGCCAACAACAGCACTACGGCAATTTCCCGCTGATAGCGCTGGCCTTCCTCCCCATGGAATCCCATCAGCGCGGCAAAGGGCTCCGCGTCGATCAGCCATCGCCCGTCCTGGGCCGCGAGACTGTCCGCGCACTGCTCCCGAAGCCGCTGGAGGACCTGCAGCTGCCGTAGGATCTGTTCACTGGGATAATATGCAGAATATTCTTTTATTTGCCTGTCAATTTCCCGGAGCGTCTGCTCGGTGATCGGGCCTTGCATGGATGCAGAGTAGCCCGAAAGCTCGCTGTCATACATCTCATTGTCCGGCCACTGCAAGTCCAGCACGCCGAACGCATACACCGCCACCAACAGAATGATCAGCAGACCCTTTTGCAGCCAGAGGATCTTATACAGCTCCATGCCAAACAAATGCAGGTGGCCGACAAGTCTGGAAAACGGCGCACGGATCCGGTCTGCCAGGGCCAGCAGGGAGTTTTGGCGGGACACCGGCTTTTTTCGCGCCGCGAGCAGGATGTTCGCCCCAAAGAGCAGGGCCAGGACCGGAGGAATCAGACCGAGGGAAAGCAGGAAGCCCTGCACCGGCCAGCCGAAGAAGTTGAGGTTCAAATAATGCAGCGCGATCTTTGGCACATCCACCAGGGCGAACAGGTTGACATAACGCAAAAACACAATGACATAGCTGTCCGGGATGAAGCGGAACAGCGCGTATTCGCTCGCCAGGGCGATGCCTGCCGCGCAAATGGCCAGGGGTAGATGGTTGACCGACTGCAGGATCGCCCAGACGGCCAGGCCCACCAGCCACATACCGATGATCTTCAGTAGAAAATACCCCAGCAGGAAGACCCAAACCGGCATCACCCAGGGGAAATCGTCAAACACAGCAATGGACTGCACATTGCGGGACAACGAGCCGAGGCCGCCGTAACGGAGGATGAAAAAGATCAATTTTCCTCCCAGCAGCACCAGGGTCCCGATCACAACGCCCAGCAGCAAAATCCCGCCGCGGCGGATCGCCAGCCGCTGCCTGCCCTCCGGGGTGCCGTGCACCAGGCTCCACAGGCCGCGCTTGCGCTCGACCAAAAACTGCAGGGCAAGGAACAGCGTAAAGAACAGCAACGAATAGCTGCCCAGGGAATCCGTCACCAGGGCGGTCACAGCATAATCCGTATCCAGCTGCAGCTCCACCTCGGTGGGGAAATCCCGCCCGGTTTATCGATGTTGCGAGAAGAAAAGCTGCCCTCTTTGTTGAAGATGGACAGGGCCTTCATGGAGGCCACATTGTTTTGCACCTGGTTTAAGTATTCCGGATAGGATCGCAGATGCTCCAACTGCCCCATCAGGGTATCCAGAAGCTCCATGTACTGGTAGCGTCGAACCCGCATACAGGGCGTGACACGGAGCAGGATCTGGTGGACGAAGTCCTCCCCGTAAAGCTCGATGAGCTCTTCGTGCAGGATTTCCTTGAATTCCGGATCCGAATCACTCTGTTGATACCATTCCATCGTGCCGAGGGCTTGGATCGCGTCCTGCTCCTCCTGCACCTGGGCGATGGCTTGTTCGATGGGCAGGGAACGGTATTCCCGCAACATGGCCTGGTAATCTTGATAATACTCCCGCGTGTTCCAATCCTGGGTCAACACCAGCATCAAATTGAGCGCAAGCAGCAGCGCCAGCAGCCCCCAGAGCCTGGGCGCCAGCAAAACCCGTCTTCCCTCTCTCATAGCGCATGCAGCCGCTTCATATAAGCGTCCTCCAGGGAGCTTGCGCCGCAGCCGGAGATAAACGCCTCCCGCTTTGCCGCAAAGAGCAGCTTTCCGTGGTTCATCAGCAGAATCTCATCTGCAATGGTTTCCACATCGCTGGTGATATGGGTCGTGATCAGCACGATCTTGTCCGCGGCCAATTTTTCGATGTAGCCCCGAAGGCGAATCCGTTCCTCCGGGTCGAGGCCCGCGGTGGGCTCGTCCAGCAGCAGCACTTCGGGAGTCCCCAGCATGGCCTGGGCCAGGAGGACGCGCTGCCGCATACCGCCGGAAAAGCCGCCGACCTTGAGTTGGGCGGCGCTCTCCAGATTGACGACCGACAGCAGTTCCCGGATCTGAGGTCCTGCCTGCTTCTTCTTGATCCCCTTGAGCTCCGCCATATAGGCCAGGAAATTCTGGGCCGCCATCTGCTCGTACATGCCCTGGCTCTGGGGCATAAAGCCCAGGCGCTGCCGAAATGCCTTGCCCAGTTTCAAAATATCCGTCCCATCGTAAAGGATCTCCCCGCTCTGCCGCTTCGTGCAATCGGTGATCAGATTCATCAGCGTGGTTTTGCCCGCGCCGTTGGGCCCCAGGATCGCCGTGACGCCAGGGTGGAAGGTATAGCTGAAATCGTCCAGAGCATGCTTTTCGCCGTAGTATTTTGATAGATTGCTAATTTCCAGTCGCATTCTGTTTTATCCTCCTAAATGAAATATTGGAGCAGTTGAACGAGCTGAACTGGGCTCTAAGCCTTGCTCTCTGCCCCTTGGGCGGCAGCAAGCCGTCCTCCGGCCCGTTATCCGACAGGCTCAATGGGAATCCGCTGCCACTGCCAATTCAGGTCCTGTCCAGTTCATCGATGATGCAGGGATCCATCATACCGCTTTTTTCTCGAAAAGTCCATGCCGTTTTTGGAAAATTTTCGATTTCCGATCATTTTTAATTGATTTTTCTGCTGTTTTTTGCGCTGAGCTGCCTGAGCGACATACAGATTTTTTCATCTTGTGAATAAATGTGACTGATCCGCAACATCCGGCGTCGGTAGTATTGTAGCACATGCTCTGGATGTTGTGCATCAGAAGGCCCTGATTGGCCCTTGACATCTTTGAAAATCGTGGTATAATAATAAAAAATTCAAAGGCCTTGACGAAGACGGGCTTCCAGATCTGCCGCCCAGAGAGAGACCCCTTGTGCTGGGAGGGTCTTGCGTTGGATGGATCGCCCCACCGCTTCCGAGCCGCCCTCCGGAATGTCTGCTCCGCTATGCTTCTCAAAATGTAACGACGCGCATTGCTTGTCCCTGCATTTGTGAAGGAAGCTATCCCCGTGGCGTGCAATGTGCGCCGCTGCAGAGTGCAGATCAGTATGGAGGGACGGGGAACGCCCGTTACAGCGTCCAAGAGCGGCGGACTGTGTCCGCAAGCAGGGTGGAACCGTGGATAAGTCATTTATTCATCCCTGGCCGAGCGATCGGTCGGGGTTTTTATTTCTCCCCGATCTTCTATACGAAGTTGATAATTGAAAGCTTAGGCATCAGGCAATCGGAGACGCGCCCCCGTCAAAGCCTTCCCCGAGGGGGGGAAGGCTTTGCGAAACCGGGACGCCCCTCATCCGCCCCAGTGTGCGCACCGGGGCACCTTCCCCCGAGGGGGAAGGCATTGCAAAACCGCACCGCTCCTACGCGTCTCCTATTGCCTATCCCACGATTGCCTACCCATTTCAACTCTCAACTTTCCATTCTCCCCAACAAATATAAACCATTTCCAACAGGAGGTATTCTATCATGTCCGAAGAAAACATCTACTCATTTGAAAACGAAAGCTACCGCAAGACCTACTGGCACACCTGCTCCCACATCATGGCGCAGGCTGTCAAGCGTCTGTGGCCGGAGGTGCAGCTGGCCATCGGCCCCTCCATTGACCTGGGTTGGTACTACGACTTCGACGCCCCGTTCTCCTTCACCAACGAGCACCTGGAGCAGATCGAGGCTGAGATGAAGAAGATCTGCAAGGAGCGCCTGCATCTGGAGCGCTCCGAGAAGCCCAGAGAAGAGGCCATCGCTTACATGCAGGCCAAGAACGAGCCCTACAAAGTGGAGCTGATCCAGGATCTGCCTGTGGACGCCGTGATCTCCTTCTACACCCAGGGCGAGTTCACCGACCTCTGCGCCGGTCCCCACCTGGATTCCACCGGCCGGGTCAAGCATAACGGCTTCAAGCTGACCACGGCCTGCGGCGCCTATTGGCGGGGCGACTCCAACCGGAAGATGCTCCAGCGGATCTACGGCGTGGCCTTCCCCTCCAAGGACGAGTTGGACGCCTACCTGGAGCAGCAGGCCGAGGCCCTGAAGCGGGACCACAACAAGCTGGGCCGGGAGCTGGAATACTTCACCACGGTGGATGTCATCGGCCAGGGCCTGCCCATTCTGCTGCCCAAGGGCGCCCGGGTCATCCAGAAGCTGCAGCGCTGGGTGGAGGACACCGAGAAAAAGCGCGGGTATCTGCTGACCAAGACCCCCTATATGGCAAAGCGGGAGCTCTACAAGATCTCCGGCCACTGGGATCACTACCGGGACGGCATGTTCATCATGGGCGACCCCGACGACGAGACCAAGGAGTGCTTCGCCCTGCGGCCCATGACCTGCCCCTTCCAGTATCAGGTCTTCCTGAACCGCGCCCGCTCCTACCGGGACCTGCCGATGCGTCTGGGCGAGACCTCTACCCTCTTCCGCAACGAGGATTCCGGTGAGATGCACGGTCTGATCCGCGTGCGCCAGTTCACGATCTCTGAGGGTCATCTGATCCTCCGGCCCGAACAGCTCGAAGAGGAGTTCAAGGGCTGCCTGGAGCTGGCAAAGTACCTGCTCGGCACCGTTGGCATGCTGGAAAACTGCTCCTTCCGCTTCTCTCAGTGGGACCCCGCCAACACGGCCAAGTATGAGGGCACCCCGGAGCAGTGGGAAAAGGCCCAGTCCGTTATGAAGACCATCCTGGACGATCTGAATGTAGAATACAGCATCGGCATCGACGAGGCCGCCTTCTACGGCCCCAAGCTGGACATCCAGTACAAGAATGTTTTCGGCAAGGAGGACACCATCGTCACGATCCAGGTGGACATGCTGCTGGCAGAGAAGTTCGGCATGGAGTACACCGACACCGACGGCCAGAAGAAGCTGCCCTATATCATTCACCGCACCAGCCTGGGCTGCTATGAGCGCACGCTGGCCTATCTGATCGAGCGCTATGCCGGCGCTCTGCCCCTGTGGATGTGCCCCGAGCAGGTCCGGGTCCTGCCCATCACCGACCGCGCCCACGACTACGCCGCCAGGCTGGTGGAGGAATTGCGCGCCGTCGACATCGACGCTGAGGGCGACTACCGCTCCGAGAAGCTGGGCTACAAGATCCGCGAGGCCCAGATGCAAAAGGTGCCCTATATGCTGGTCATCGGCGACCGGGATATGGAAAACGGCACCGTCTCCGTCCGCACCCGCACCGGCGCGGATCTGGGCGCTATGACCCCCGCCGCGTTCCAGGAACTCTGCCTGAAGCAGATCGCCGAGAAGGACCGGAGCTTCTGATCTTGAAAAACAAACGCCTGTGGCCGTATGTGGTCACAGGCGTTTCCGTTTTATTCCGGTTCTGTTAGCGCGGCAAAGGATCTCTTGCGCAGGCCGACAAGCAGGCAGATCAGCGCGGAGAGGGCCCAAACCTCGAGGAAAGCTGCCGTCAGCAGGAGCTGGGTCCGGTTGAGATTCGTCCCCGCAAGGCGGAAGAACAATACGCCAAATCCCAGGCCGGCCGACATATTCAGAAGCTGCTCAAGCAGGAAGTTCCCCACGATCCGGCCGGGCTGGGTGCCGAGCGCCCGCATGACAGCGATCTCCCGCCGTCTGGACTGCACCAGCAGCCAGGCCAGCGCAAAGCCGATCAGGCCCGCCAGCAAATACAAGGCCGTGTAAAGCACGCTCACATATTGGATCTGCCGTTCCATGGAACGGGTGGTATTCAAATATATATCATCTTCGATTATCGCGCATTTTTTGCTTCGGTCGCCGGAGTGGACCCAGGTGAAGCCGGCTTCATACAGCGCATCGCGCAGCTGATCCAGCTTCGTGGTATCCGTTAGCGTAAAGCTTAGGCTGGAATAGTTCATGGCCGGCGAGACGCCGATCGCCTGATAGCGCTCCAGCACAGCCCCGCTCCAGAATTTGTTATCGACCTCGTAGCTTGTGTCCGGCTGGTATTTGAGGCTCGGGAAATACTGTTTGTTCTCCAGCCCGGGCGCAACGAAAGTGAGCGGGGTAAACACGGTCGTGCTGTCCACTGGGGCCACATAGGAGGCCACAACTGTCAACTGCAGTCGGAACATGCGTTCGCCGTTTCCGTTCAGATCGGGATGGCTGTAGCCAAGAATGGTGTTGATCTTGTCGCCCAGCTGAATACCGTACTGCTCCATCATATCCTCTGGGATGGCACAGACATAGGGACCTGAGTTGAATGTCAGCGGGACAAATTCGTCCAAAGACCGGCCTGCTGCCTCGTTCAACATATACCAGTATTCATAGGATCCATCCTCCAGGTAGTATTCTTCCTTCGGGAACCATTCGCTCTGTTCTACCCTGGTAAAGTCCGCTTCGCTCCAGCCATCCAGCCATGTCACGGAGCCGCTGTTTGAGTAGCGGAACATTGGGCTGTTGGAAATGGAAGAGGTTCCGACCAAGCTTGCTTCCTTGCTCAGTCGGTAGTATGTGGATTCATAGGACTCATGGAACGAATAATAATCCGGGATCCGAAACGGGATCTGTTCGCCACCCTCTTTGCCCAGGATCTTCAGGCAGCCCACATTGTGCGTGGCACAGCAATCCCGCACCAGCTCGTTGGAGCCAAGATTCCCGACAAGATTTCCCCAGATCGTTAGGCCGTTGATGCGTTTGGCGTAATCATCCGTTGCGCTGCCGGTGATCACCGCATTGGACTTGTAGGACGCAAGCTGCTCTTGGTATCCGATCAGCGCGGAGGACAGTCTCCCAAAGAACATGGCTGCAGCGATCCCCAGCAGCAGCACGGCGAGACTGCGGACCAGGCCGCGGCGAAGGGAGAGGATCCCATACTTGAACACGCCCGAGAGCCGGGAGACCCGCGCAGTCCGTCTGGGCACGATCTGCTTGACCGCTTTTTTCTTTTTTGTTTTCCGTTCCCGTAGGCTGGCCAGCGCAAAGAGCAAAGTAAGGATCAGCGTCCCGCCTGCCAAAATGCCCACCGCGCTCAGATAGGCCTCCAGAGTCGAAGCAGGGTCAAAGGAAAGCGTCCGGGAAACCGCGATCCGTGTAGCGGAAAAGCGGACATCCTGGTTGGCAAACTGAGAAGCGAAGCGCTGCAAAACTGTAAACACCTTGCCTTCGGCCAGCTTACCGATGAGGACGCCCAGCAAGGCACCAAGGCTCATCAACGCCAGCGCCGCACTGAGGAAATAGACACAAATGTGGCAACGACCGCTGCCCATAGCATACATGGTCCGGGCGGCTTCCCGCTGCCGGGAGATGAACAGGAAGCTCTGCAGTGCAAGGGCACAGACCGCCAGCAGCAGACACACGGCCAGGAAGATGCTGGAGATAAACAGCAGCTCCTCCATGGGCTCTGTGGCGGCTGCATAGCCCTGGTCATAGACATTCAGGCGGAAGCCCTGATCCAGCAGCGGCGCGGCTTCCTGCCGGAAGGCCGCAACGGCATCGTTTTTGAGCCGGAACTGCCCCAGCGTGTAGCCGTTCACCGGGGAAACCGATGTCTTTGCCTCGGCATCCGGCAGAAAGACCCAAAAGGGATAACTGTCTGCATGGCTGGTGAGGCCGATGATCTCATAATCACCTTCCTCGGATTGCGTAAGCAGAGAGGCCTCATAAAGATCCCCCTCAGCCTGGAAGACTGTGGCTGGGATCCGATCGCCTACCTTCTTTTCCAGCAAGCCGGCCATTCGCTCCGATATCAGGCAGACCTTGGCCTTGGACTCATATTCCGCCTGGGTAAAGTAGCGGCCGGCAGTTAAGGTCAACACTTGCTGGTGGAAGGGATAGAGATCCTCTACGGCCGCCGTATAAGTCACCCGACAAGCGTCGTTTTTCATGTGCAGCGCTTCTGCATAGCGGTAGAAGGGCTCTTCTTCCGCCTCGCTCGCTCCCTCCTCGAGCTGCACCGGCAGCTCGGTCACAACGCCGTCGTCCAGGAAGCTTGCCGTCTCCTGCTGGAAGCAGGGATTTGCCGTATTTCCCGTATAAAAATGTCCAACGACCAAATAGCTTTTGCCGCATTCCAGCGTGGCTCCACCGTTTGTAGTGCGGACCAGGATCAGCTTGTCGGTGTATTGACGCTGGGAATAAAGCGTCTGGGTCACAATGACATTATAGACCCCTTGCATGTCCTGGAACGAGTTCGGTTTGATGCGCAGCACTGCCACATTGGGGTCCGGAATGAAGCTGTCCAGTCGGTGCAGGAGCGGGGAAATCAACAGCTCCGCGGAACCGGGCTCCCAGGCCAGCACCGATTCCGAGCTAATCAGTTGGGAAAGCAAGTCCCGGTTTTCCTCCACAGCATCAGCAAAGGCCTCGTCATAGACCGTTTGGCTGGGATATTCCGCGCCGAGGTATTCCAGCTCCGCAATGGTATGGAAGTATTCGTCGCAATCGTTCAAGTAGCCCCGGACCGCGCCGAAGACACAGCAGGAGATCGTCAAAAGGGCGGCGGTCACCGTGAGGATCAGAATAAACAGCAGGGTCTTGCCCGGCGTTCGAAGTACGCTTTTAAGCCCGTTTTCTGTAGCCTGCATCTTCCAGCCCTCCTTGCAGTTTTCCGTCCCGCATACGGAACACTTGGTCGGCCCGGGCGGCAATGTCCAGGTCGTGGGTGACCACGATGACGCAATAGCCGTCCTCGTGGGCCAGCTTCAGCAGCAGATCGATGATGCGGCGGCTGTTTTCGGTGTCCAGG
>JAFOKO010000037.1 GCA_017419715.1 Oscillospiraceae bacterium
AGCAGCGGCGGAGACACCGAAGGTCTCTTCCAGAGCATGAACCAGCTCGGACAGCTCGAGCACGGACAGATTCTTAACTTCCTCGATGAGGGCAGCGATCTTCTCAGACATTGTAATATCCTCCAATTATTGTAGTATTGTTTTTTTGTGTGGGATTACTCTGCGGAAGCTTCCGCGGCGGGGCCTTCCTTCTGGGCGCGAATCTGGTCGATGACGAAGGCCAGAGAAGTGATGGGAGCCAGGAAGGTGCCCAGGACCTGAGCGACCAGGGCATTCTTGGAGGGCAGTTCGCCGAATGCGTTGAGCGCGTCAACAGACTGGACCTTGCCTTCCACGATGCCGCCCTTGATCTTCAGGGCGTTCTTGTTTTTCTTTGTGAATTCGCTTACGATACGAGCGGGCGCGATGGGATCGTCCGTGGTGGTGGCCATGGAAGTGGTGCCGTTGAGAACCTCGTCGAACTCACTGAAGCCAGCCTTGTTGGCGGCCAAACGGGTCAAAGTGTTCTTGACAACGGAGTACTCCACGCCGGCTTCGCGGAACTTGTTGCGCAGCTCGGTATCCTGAGCGACAGTGATGCCCTTGTAGTCAACAAAGACAACGGCGGTAGCCTTGCCGATCCGTTCGGACAGCTCTTCTACGATCGCCTTTTTGCTTTCGAGTACCTTAGCGTTGGGCATGTTTGGTTGTCACCTCCGAATAGAAATAAAAAGTGTCCGTGCGGCCAAAGAACGCAAGGACACCGAACATGTCATGTTTGCGGAACCTCGGCGGGGTTTACGGCTTGACACCACCCGCTGTCTTTGGCAGCTCGTAAATAATAGCAGAAGAATGCACATTTGTCAAGAGATTTTTTGTGTTTTTGTGTTTTTGTTGGAAGCATCAAACAGAGCTGTCGGCACTTTGCTTATCGTCTCAATGCAGTTCAGGTATGGAAACATCTTCTTTGTCCTCCCATGTGGACGATCTGGTAGTAGTATGGATTGACCAAATGGAAAGCGCAATCACAAAGCAATCTATGATCACGCTAAACGCAGGGAAATGATATTGCCCAGGTGCAAAGAATATACAACCGCAAATATCCACAAAGCAATAGGCCGTGATCATGATTAGATTCCAGAAGACATACTTTGAAAAGAACTCATGGCTAAATATTTTTGGAAATCCAAGCAGTATTGCCGGTCCAAGCAGAAGTGTCATAATCCCAGTTGTTACAAATAATGGAAACATGATGTTATATGCAGTTCCGGGATATAAACAAAGACATTGCCAATCATAATAAACAAACATCTGGGGAACAAACAGGTTGTCATACTTGAAAAGTGACAAGTTCAGATAATACCATAGAAATAAAAGCAGCCAGAGAATTGCTTGAATCCTTTTTCTCATATGCCGTCCGTCCTTTCTATGATTTGTACAATTCATTATACCTTATCATTATGACTTCGCGCCAATGGATTTTAACCAAGTTAAAACAGAAATACCAGAAAAAAAACCGGAAATGACTCCTATACAGATTACCACAAGAGCAGTCTCGCTATTAAATTGAAACACTTGTTTGCAAATCAAATGTGTTCCATACCCCAGTGCGGCACCCGCAAACGGGGCAATGTTTCCTTTTTGTGCTTTGTCTTGTGTGAAATCATTCTTCTCTACTTCTCTTTTGATGCGATGCAAAAGAAGGGCAAATGTAAGTAGAAATGCAATTGCAGTAGGAAGTATTGCGTATTCAACTGATTCATGGATGGAAATAGTCATTGATAATTCAATTAGGCCAAGACTTACAAGCATGAAGTAGATAGAAGTATATCGAAAGAAGCCATCCAGGTCGGAATCTCGCTCCCGAAAATAGGCAGTGACAAAAACAACCGTTGCTGCAAATGGAAGGATACACATTGCCCACCATGGAACAGCAGTTTTGGCAGTGATTCCGAAACAAGAAGCAAGGATTTGCATGACACAAATCAATATTATTCGTGGGAAAAGCATTACCTCCGTATCGTTTGGAACACGGTAGGATGCATAATTGCGAAGTTCCTTCTTGTGACTGTTTATCCAATTATGAATTACTTTCATGCTTTAACTCCTGATCTATGAAAAAAGGGTCAATCACTATTTTTGTGGGATTGATTGCCATCCTTGACTGAACCTGCGAGAAATGCTTATACGGCATTGCCGACGGCGAGGAACTCAAGAGCAACTTCTGCCGGGATCTGTCGTCGGGCGAAAAATCATAGCATTTCTTACAGAACCCGTCAAGGACAAGCCCCTGAAGGGGTGACAATCAAGCCTCTGGCTCAGAATCTAAGAGCAACTTGGGGCAATATGCTACCCGTAAATGTCGGATAATCCCGCAGTTGCATTGCTTTTGCGTGTTTGTAGACCTTTTACACCATCCCACAAGAAAAGTGATTGAGCCTCTTTTATTCTATGTATGCTTGTGCAAAGCGACCAACGCAAGGGGTTCACACTGGGGCGGATGAGGGGCGACCCGACAACGGACTACTTCCCGTGGTTCTGCCTCAGTGCGCCGCTACAACGGGAGAGGAACGGATCCTTCGACTTCGCTTGCGCTTCGCTCAGGATGACAAGAAAGGGATGCCTCCCCTTTCCCAGGAAGGGCCGACGCCCTCCCGGGGCGTGCTGTTTTGAAATGCTTCCCGGGAAGAACGGCCAAGCATACAGGGCAAGGAAGCGGTTCCTGTCATCACCTTTTCAACCTGCAGGAACCCATTTTAAAAAGCGAAAAGTCAATAGTATGCAAATTGGAACTATTAGTAACCAACACGGAATCACAAACAACAAAGAAATATGTGATTTACATTTATCTTCGAAACCATTGGATACTAACGCATTTACGATGGAGATAAAACAGCCATACAGCAGATGGTATAGGCAAAAAGCAAGGAAGGCGCTCAAAAGACTCAAAACGCTAGGATAGGCTTTCAGTTTTGGGCAAACACCTTTTTTGCTTTTTTTGCATGTAAGAACAATTTTCCTTTTCTTGTTGGAGCGCATTACAATCCAAACATTTTCCCATGTTCGATCTGGAGTAAAGATCTGTTTATCCATCAGAATACCACCTTCTTTTTCCCCCAACTGTTTTTGCGAAACTGCATTTATCATTTTAGAAAACTCGCAAATCTATACTGATTTACCGGTTCAGCAGGCATGGGCATCTACTGTTTACGATTATTTGAATCCTTTGATGATGCCAACAATACTCCGCTTGGTCGTCTTAAAGTAAAGCATGCTCAAGAAAGCAAAAAAAGCAGCACCTGTTATGATTTCTATCGCAATTTTGATCATAAGAGAACATGTGAGATGTGCATCTACCAACCACACAACAAAATACATCATTGTCCCTATAAGGATGGGCGGGATCATCTTAATCACTGAGTGACGAACGGAGGTAATTCTCCTTACGGAGTACATTTGGATCGCGGCAACCGTTATTTCCGTACATAATGTTCCAATAACGGCTCCCATCACTCCGATTTGTTGGATCATAATATAATTAATGACAAAGTTAACACATGCGCCAGCTGTGACAGATATTAGATAGCTCTTTTCACGACTCATTGGAATGAGCATCTGATTTCGTGTTGTATTTGATATTCCAATGAATAATACCGTAATGGAAAGTCCCCGCATGATATTAATACTCTGAATAAAAGCATCTCCATAAAAAGCAGGAACAAAGGCCTTAGCTATAGCGGCAAGCCCGAAGCACATCGCCGAAGTAATAAATGTGATCAATTCAATTGAATTTACATAGTATTTTTTGCATTGTTCTAACTCACCGGCAGCAAACATGTGACTGATTCGGGGTAACATAACAGTACCCCAAGCAGACACAACCCCTAAACAAACTACGATGATCTTATCTGCAGCGTCATACAAGCCTACATCGTCATAGCTTCCAAGCGATCCAATCATGATTTTGTCCATGACGCGATAAATGCTTGTTGCAATCGTCGGTGCAAACAGAACTATCATCGGTTTGAGATGCTTTATCGATGTTATAAATGGTTGCCTAACATATTTCACATATTTCTTTACGCTAAACCACAAATAGCATTGTCCTAAAAAATAACCCCCTGCCATGATTACCGTATAGATTGGTAAATCTTCCTTTTTCTTGACAAAACAAAAAACCGCAACCGCTGTGAGGATCTTGATGATTGTCTTCCTCGTAACCGTGATTCGAAATTCTTCCATTCCAAAAAATAGCCAATTAATATCAAATGTGGCGCTTAGAATGTACAGAAGTTGAATCATGTAAATGCTTTTGTAATCAATATTAGCGATCGAAATATAGCATATGTAAATAAAAATAGCTGTGAACGAGGTGAGAACCTGCAGCTGAAAGATGCTGGAAAATTCAGCATTGAGCTTATCTTTATCATCTCTCACTCTTGCTACGCTTCTATTCCCATATGTGTTTACGCCTAACATTCCCGCAAGCAGGAAATAATAAGCGACAGAATGTGTGTATGAATAAACACCCGTTCCTTCAGTGCCCAGTACCCTTGAAATATATGGAGCAGTTACCAATGGCATAATCATCTGCAAAATTTGGTAACCAAGGTTATATAAGTAGTTCTTTCTAATACTGGATTTCATTTCTTTTCTTCTCTTTTCTTCAAGTCCGCTATCAGCATGGAAAGATTTTGGTTTGACAAGGATACGACCTCATTGGGGATTCGTATTTTCTTATCCGCGTATTGATTCAATAAATCAAACACTGTTTCATCGGATAGCTTTGTGTATTGTACACATCTGCCCTCCTCTCCAATTTGTTTATAAAACCGTAAGGTCTTATACAAATGCATCGGTGTCGAAATAACTGATTTGTTAAACTTCGATCCAATAATCCCAACATGCAGTTTCCGCGTAAGGATCACATCGACTTTGTTGAGAAAATAACACATATCATACCAGTCTGTATAACGATGTTCCAATGCAGTAATATTGTGTTCCAGAAAGATTTGATCTAACTTTTCAAAGTCGTTTATTCTTTTCCCTCCATCCGTTCCATATACAACACAATACTCATCGTGTAAGCGAATAAATCGAATCAGTGGATTGATTATATTGCGCAAAAAAACATCATCTATCGTATCGTACGGCAACAGATGCAGAAAAATGATTTTCTTATTAATTCCATCTAATAACTGAACGGTGCTGTCCGATTCCTTTCCTGCAAAATCTTCTTGCGTAATCGATATGGCTGTATCAGCTGTACAAATCGCATGGTCCAAGCCCATGCTCCGAACATATTCCAAGGAATCCTCATTCCGAACGATAACAATATTGGCTTTGGATAGGATTCTTCGTATCGCTTTTTTTACGAAGGTATGGTGGATCGGGCCAACTTCAAGACCTATCACATAAACATTCTTTTTCCGTTTGATCGCATATAAGCCGACCATTAAATATCTTATATATCGAATCATACTCCCTTTTAAGCTCTTATTGCTATCGCCAAAGTAACCGCCGGAAATATATACAAGGTGGTCCACATGCTGATAATCAGATAACTTCAGCTTTGTTCTGTATTGTAAGCCTTTTCGGATATGATTTCCGATCCCAAATGGTTTCATATCAAAAAAGACCACACTATCTTCCCCAAATGCTTTTGTCAAGCTATCGTAAAACATTCCAGCAAATAAGCAATCACCAAAATTTGTTCCATTGATTGCGCCATGTAGCATTATTTTCATAATCTGTCCTCGATATTGTATATCATGATAGTGATTTGGTATCTATGTCGAAATAATCCACCTCGTGCTTGTAAGCCGTTGAAGCACTGCAGCTATTTTACAGTTCATTGAGCAATCGTTCGCCAATTCTTACGGCGGAAAGTTCTTTTGCCGCATCCACACAATGATTGCGACATGCGCGCCACATCTCATTGTCTCGCATCATATTTTCTAAGGTTGTTCTTAAGGAGTTGGCTGAGAAAGTGTCAAAAAGCGTGCCAACATTGTATCTTTCAATAATCTCTCTATTATACTTCCAGTCTGAAGCAATGATGGGGACACCGGCATAGATCGCTTCCAGTATGGTTCCAGGAAAACCTTCTCCATCATAATGCGTTGGGAAACACAATATATCATAGTTCCCAATGGTTTCTAAATGCTTTTCAGATAATACTCCTTTGTATTTGATTCTCTTGTCCTTCGTCATTTCTGTCAACTTCGTCTTGTATCCCTCTGCAACAGGGCCGTATATGTCAAGCTCGAATTCATAGCTTAAGTCTTTTAAGGAATCCATCAATAATTCAATTCCTTTGGATTCATCCACTCTTGCATAGAAAAGCAGTTTCCACGGAATATGATGATTTCTTTCTGCAACACAATATTGATTATCATAAATTCTGAAATTCGGCAGAGTTGCGGCATTCTTAAGCCCCAGATTCTGTAATTCAACTGTCATGCTATCCAATTGAACGAATACTTTTTTACAGCGACTACACAGTTTTTTTAATCCTTCATCCTCTCGAACAAATGCTGTAATCCATCCTCCGATTGCAACATAAATTGTTTGATCGATCTTCCGAGTGATATGCATAAGCTTGAGGATCGGCTTCAATGCTTTCTGCGCTGGCAGGACAACAACGATTCGTGCCTTCAACAATAACGCCATGTTCCGCAAAAGAGCCTGTATGCCATAAGATGTATCGACTATATGAATCTTCTCATCTGTATTCAACTTGATGCACTTATAGATATTCTGAGTTCTGCCAATCTGTCCATTGGTTCTATTGCCTTTTCCTCCAAAATTGCCGATTATCAGAATCATACTTTCCTCCATCAGAATCTATCGTTGGTACAATGACCATAATCATCACTTGTTTTTTAACGCGTCACAGTATCTATTCAATCGCACGGGTGCACACTGTGCGCCCGTGCGACTGAAAAGACAACTCGTCACGCTGAATGAGTTAAATAAAGCCATTCGCCGGAGCGTGCTTCGTTCCGAACCGGCGTGAACAATTCAGGCTTCTTTTGCTATTTGGTTTTTTTGGGTGCATATACTAATCGTTATCCACCAGAAAAGCGCAAAAACAATCAGGCCCGAAAAAAATGAAACAAATCCGTTCTTAAATAATGTAGTCACCTTCGAAAAAGCGAGGAAGCCGACGATCTTATCTATTGGATCTCTATCTTCATTAATTGGAGCAATGATACGCTTGATAATGTAGCCTATTAATAAACTGACGATCGGGGAAAACCAATAAAAATTAAACCAGACATCATTGATATAGAACACTGATAGATTCCCGCTTGTGCCTACCTCTTGTTGCACATATCTGGTCATCAACATTGCCTTGTCGGGCATAATTGATCTTGGTATAAAAAATGTTAATAGCAACTGTACACTCACAAGGAAAGGCATGCCATAGTCTTTAATGAAGCCGTCGAGAATAACCGATGTATCGTATCCACTGCTTGAACTGCCGAAGATTAATTCCAGCCATCCTCTGTACTGAAATGGATCCACATCATGTCCATATTGTCTTTGCGTGGAGTACACTCGCATATACCAGGTCACCGGGATCATTATCACGATTAGAATTCCCAACACAGCAAGCGTATATTTGGTTGCTTTATTCTTCTTTCTCAGACTTTCCCATCCTCGCTGAATAATTTTTGATTCCAGTAGTAATAAAGCAATAAAAATCACACAATTGATTAATTCCCGTCTTTGCCCTTGCGTTATCGTTGCAAGCAAGGCCAGGATCGTATATAGTATAAATTTAGGAGATAGCCGTCCTTTTGTCTTGATTTCAATAATATACTCTATTGACAGTATGATTGTAGGAAGTACGCCAATCAATAATCCATCCAGTGAGTTGGCATAGGCCGCTTCTTTTCTCGCCATGGAAAAGTAGTTAATAATTCCGTATTTGTATGTTGCTAATCCGCGAATAATAACAATTAGTACCGAAAACAAGAAGAAGCACTTCATTAAAAACAGGCGATAAATTACGACCGAATAGGAATAGCCTCTTTTCTTCCGTATAAACACTCTATTGTTCAGCTTGATCTCAATCCGAAACCCGATCATAAATGACACAATTACAACAAAAGAGATTGCGGAAAACTTTACTATGGAGTCACTATTTTCAAAGTAACCATTAATCTTTTGAAGCTGGCTTGAAAACATTCCAAAATGATATCTGGAATCTATGATTTTTATATAATAAAAAACCAAATACAAAGCCCCGATAATTAAATCAAATGAAAGTGGGCGCTTCCAAAATGCTCTGATGATATATAGTGCTAAAAACACATTTGCAAAAAGTATTATATTAAAAATGAAATCATTCAACATTTCAAACTCCAACCATTATTTCAAGGTTACTTGGTCAGCGATTTCATACTTTCAACCGGCATATACAATCTGATCCGCCAAACGATTCATGCTGCATGTTTTCAGAGCAAAGCATCAATCTCACTCATACTGGAGAAGACTGTAGTTAAATATGATAAACGCCAGGCAGCCTGCAGATGTTATGGCAGTCCAAGACCGTCTTGCCTGCCAGCTTGTCCATATTATCCTTGATCTCGTTGTGCTTGACCATGATGACCACAAAGTCAACAGCATCCAGGAACTCGTCCAAACTGTGATACTGGTTCTTCACAACATCCTTCTCGATAAAGGGGTCATAGACTTTTAGGCCGGTCGCAAGGTGGCGCTCCTGGCTCTCCAGCAGCTGAAGCGTGGGAGACTCACGCATATCATCCACATTCTCTTTGTAGGTCAAGCCATACAGTCCGACACGGGAGATATCCGTCATGCCCGTTTCCTTCATGATCTCATAAATGCGATTGAGCACGAAATCCGGCATACCGTCATTGGTCTTCATGGACTCGTCAATAACCTTGGCCAGAGACGGATAGTCTCCAACCAGGAACCAGGGATCAACAGAAATGCAGTGACCACCAACACCAGGACCCGGCTGCAGGATATTGACGCGAGGATGCATGTTGCAGATTTTGATGATCTCGTACACATCCATGTTGTCATGTCGGCAGATCTTCGCCAGCTCGTTGGCAAATGCGATGTTTACAGCGCGGAAAGTGTTCTCCACAACCTTGGTCATCTCAGCCGTTTTGATGTCTGTGACCACGATCTCGCCCTGGCAGAAGGAAGCATACAGCTTTGCAACTTCTTCCCCAATTTCCTTATCATCCGCGCCGATGGTCCGGTTGTTATGCAGCAGCTCATACACCATGTTGCCGGGGATAATGCGCTCCGGAGCGTGCACAAGATGGATATCCTCTCTCTTCTCCGCCACCAGCACCGGCCTTACACACTTTTCAATGGTGCCGGGGGATATGGTGGATTCGATAACCAGCGTAGCGCCCTTGGGGGCAACCCTCAGCACATCCTTAACCGCCGCTACGACATAGCAGGCGTCAACCTTTTTGCTGAATTTATCGTAGGGAGTCGGAACAGATACAATATAGGTATCCGTCACCTGATACTCCGTGGTGAACTTTATTCCAGCCTTCAGCGCATCCCGGAACAGCTCGTCAAGGCCATCCTCCTTGAATGTTGTGTGACCGGCATTCAAGGTTGCGACAAGTTCTTTGTTGTAGTCCGTACCGATAACCTCAACACCATGAGAAGCCATCATAAGTGCAGTAGGAAATCCGATGTACCCGAGTCCGATTACATTGATCATTGTTTCCTATTTCCTTTTTATCGTATTACATATTTGATAACCGTTTCTAATTTATCCGTCAAAATTGGAAAATCAAAGTCCGCGGCTCCTTCGCGTGCGTGATCGCCAATGACTTTCCTTTCGCTCTTGGACATATTATGGAATTGAAGGATCGCTTCTGCTAAGCACTCTGGCGTGCATTCTTCCAGTTCCATGCCACAGGAGTATTTATTGATAATCGAGTAACCCATTTTCACAGTAGAAATAATCGGTTTCCCGCTTGCCATATATTCGAATAATTTATTCGAGCTATTTCCTCTTGTCCAGTTGTACTCTTTCTGAGAGTAGTTCAGTATATTAACGCTCGATTTGCTCAGTACATAAGGAATGTTTTGCTTGGGAATTCTTCCTTTCAGCTTTACATTACTCAAGCCCTCATCTATCGTTCTTTGGCGGAGCTTGTCAAGCTCGCTTCCGTCTCCGTAGATGACAAACTGAATATCTTCGCATCCGGCTTTGGATAAAAGGATTTTGGCTGCATCCAGCATATTTCCAACATTGTTTACAGGTCGTATCGTGCCACAGTACAGCACATTAAACTTGGAATCATCGTCCAAATCCGGATCATTGATCGCTTCCGAGCTGATTCTTTCATCATAGGAACGAATATCGACTCCATTGTTTATATAAAAGCACTTTCCTAAATCAACATCTCCGCCCTGGGCTGTCGTCCAATTTCTTTCTTTCAGATAATCCGTGTCTCCCTCTTTCGTGAAAATCAACGCATCGGCCTTCTTGTAAATCCAATGCTCCCCTTTCACGAGTATTTTCCCCAGAAAACTCTTTTCTTTTGCTTGTCCAAACGAAAAAATTGCTTCCGGCCATAGATCTCGAATCTCGCAAATACACGGTACCTTCATTCTTTTCGCAATCTTAATACCCGCAACCATTGTGAGAGGATGTACCGAAGAAGCAATTATCACATCCGGCTTTCCTTTTTGCTTTGAATACTGCTTTGTCACGGGAAAAAGCTTGAAATAGAAGGAAACCATATTTTTAATACGGTCTAAGCCATTCGCTTTATATGCTTTATTTTTTACAAATACAAATGAAGATTCTCCATCTTGTTTTTCTGTCCACTTTTCATTGCCTGTGAAGGTAACGCCTTGCGCTTCTGTTGATGAAGCCGAGGAGCAGAAGACTGTAACATTATTCCCTCTGTTTTCTAGTTCCTTGGCAAAGCTATAATGCCGTCCAGCCCGATTTTGCAACATCAATGTTGCATAGTGGTTCATCATCCAAATCTTCATAAGTCATCCTCACATCTTGAGGATCTTCACCTCGTTATACTTCATCATATAGATTCCTTCTTCGTATTCCCCAATCCGTTTCTCATTCACTTTGCCCTGCAAATTATTCAGAATCAGCTTCATGTGGTCTACACCGCTCTCAAAAGCATGCGGATATCCGCCACCGAAGCGGGGATTCACCTCGCTGATGTAGTAAGTTCCATTGATCTCGAAGATATCGATATCGATCTGACCGCGGTATCCAGCCTCCAGTACAAACTTTTCAATCAGAGCGAACAGCGCCGGATCCTTAAAACTTACCGCTTTATCTGTCTCTCCGGCGCGCATCTTTAACTTCTTTTTTGTAAAGATTGATACAACTTCGCCGGACAACATATCAATATATACATCCGCGCCGATTTCCATCCCATTGAGATGCTCTTGGATCATCAGATCATCCTCATGTGCAAAGAGGAGATCAACTGTCTCTTTGTCATAGACCTTTGAGATGCGGATAGAAGCAGATCCACGATATGGCTTTACGAACACAGGATAAGAAACCTCGCCTGCCTCCACTGCCTGATAGAACTTATCCTTATCCATCCATGACCGGGCACAGTTGTATCCATGGGCAACGAGCCACTTGTACATCTGCATCTTGTCAAGAGACATCTCGCAAAGCTCATAAGAACTGCCGATGATCGTCACACCCAAGGCCTCGAACTTCTCCTTGTTCTTGGCCAGCAGACTCAACTCCGGATCAATGAGGCTCAACACACCGCGGATCTGTTCCTTCTGGCAGATTTCAAGAATCATATCGATGTATCCCGGCTCTGTGATCGGCGGGACAATATAATACTTATCCGCATCATAGATTGCTGGGCCCAGTGTGCTGGCATCCGTCGCTACAACAGAGCCAATCCCATCAAAAGTCCTCTTAAAATACCGAACGATTGTATTCCGAGTTCCAGCAGCAAGGATCAAAATATTCACAGCTCTACCTCTATCAGTTCATTTTTTTCAGTGTATCAAAGAATAGTGGCGTCCCGCCCGTGTGAATGAACAGGATATTCTTTCCCATTATTTTCTGCTGTACAATGTATTCAGCCATTCCCATGAACGCCTTTCCAGTATATGTTGCATCCAATGGGATGCCATAGGACTTGATGACTGTCTCTATCGTATCGGTTACTCTCTTATCCTCTTTCCCGTAGCCGGATACAAAGTCATCAATAAAAATCGTGGCTGCCTGGATGGCCTCTTCCCTGGCCTTTTCGCCCATGTAATCCCGAATGCTTTGGATCGCCACATCCCGACCTCTCGGATTTTTCCGAGCGATGCTGATGCCGACGATCTGTCGCTCATCCTCGTTTAACAGCTGTCCACACACAAGTCCTGCTTGCGTGGTTCCGGTACCAGACGCGAAGAAAACATAGTCGAAGTGGAGCATTTGCTCTTCTTCATACTCCTTTATCTCCCAATAGCACTGAACATACGCCTCTGTTCCGATATTGCCGTGGCCGCCGCCTTCTATAAAATATGGCTTTTTCCCGGCGTTCCTTAGCGCTTCCAGTTTCCCTTCAATCGTATCGTGAACTTCTTGGACTGGAACTGTAGTGATTTTCGCTCCAAACAACTCCATCATCCGGCTGTTGAAGCTTGGTTCACTCGCTTCCCGGGGCGCAATGATGTAACACTCCAGAGCCCGTCTACAGCATTCATTCGCTACCACGCGGCAATGATTGGAACTGCCCGATCCATAGGTCACGACACAATCGAACCCGCCTTTATCGATCTCTCGGAAAAACAGTTCTGCCTTTCTTGCCTTATTCCCGCCGAAAGAGAACGGGATAAGGTCCTCTCTTTTTATCCACAGATGATTGCCTTTATACTCGCCCAAATCCTGGATAATCGTCATCTGATCCAATCCTCTCTGAGAAAACCATAGGCGACACGGTCCACATATTTCCCGTGTGAAACAATATCTTGCCTGATGACGCCTTCCTTCACAAATCCAACGCTCTCAAACAACTTCTGGGCAGCCACATTCTCTACTTCCGTGAATAGATAAATACGATTCAACCCAAGTTTCTCAAAACCATACTCCAGTATTAAGCTGCTGGCTTCTTTTGCCGCGCCTCTACCCTTGTAGGCTACCTCGCCCATAGCAATGTAATATTCCGCTTTGGAGTTCTTTTGATCAACATTCAGTAGCCCGATTGTTCCAATCGGGCTCCCATCCGCTTCAATCACCGCATCATATCTGGTCGTCTCGCCCTCATGGCTGTCAAACCATCTCTCCGTCCCCTCAATAGAAATCGGAATATCATAATGGAGAAACTGATTATTCTCAGGGTTGTTGATCCATTCGACCTTCTTGGGAATATCCTTCCTCGCAAACTTTCGTATGCTTATTTCCACTTCTCGCCACATCCAATCTACCGGCCTTTATCTCACTGCCAACCTGGATATCAGACCGTTTTACCACTTTAATCACTGTTGTATAGAGTACCTTCAAATCCATTGCAAAGGAGATATGATTCACATACGCAAGATCATATTGGAATCTTTCTTCCCAGCTATGGATTGCATTTCTGCCATTCACCTGTGCCCAGCCGGTGAGCCCGGGCCGAACATCATGCCGATGGTGTTCCTCGGATGTATAAAAGGGAAGATACTCTACCAAGAGTGGTCTTGGTCCAATCACTGCCATATCGCCCTTGATGATATTCAAAAGCTCAGGGAGCTCATCGAGGGAGGTCGAACGGAGAATGCGCCCAAATTTTGTAAGACGAACATCGTCCGGAAGGAGATTCCCGTTCTCGTCCTTCGCGTTGGTCATAGACCTGAACTTGTAAAGCTTAAAAATTTTTTCATCTTTTCCGGGCCGATTCTGGGCAAAAAGGACCGGCGATCCGAGTTTCATTCGTACAAGGATCGCAGTCACGAGCAAAACCGGGGAGAAAACAATGAAAGCTCCAGTAGAGAGAAACGCATCAAGAAACCTCTTGATAAACCGCTCATAAGGACCATATGGCTTGTGCCGATTCGATTTTGCAAATAACTCCATGCACAGAGCAATAAACCCCACACATGCCGCAATGATGATAATGCCCAATAGTATTTTTAAAACGATCATGTTCCTTTTCTCTCCGCTCTTTTATCGCAAACAGCAATCTCAAAGCTCTCATACAATCGCGTCGTCTGTCCAAGATGACGCGCAAAGCACTGCAAGGCTTTCTCTTTCTGTTGGGGAAAAGCCGCCCCCATCTTTTCGTTGTCTCGCACGCCCCGCCGGGCTTTATCCAAAAGCCCTTTACTTCTGGGGGTGATAGGTACTCACGATTTTTGCGACTGTTTCACGAATATGCTCGTCGTTGTTATAGGCAAGCTGCATCAAGTTTTTCAACTGATCCAAAAATACATTGACATCAAAGGGGATGGGGCAGCCAATGTGGATCAGGTCGTTGTCGGTCTTCTTTAACCCTTCCTCCGCCATCAGCTTTTCCTCATACAGCTTCTCGCCGGGTCTGAGGCCGGAATAGACGATCTTGATATCCTCGTCCGGTTTAAAGCCGCTGAGCCGGATCAGATTTCTCGCCAGCGTGTCAATCTTGACCGGGCTGCCCATATCCAGGACAAAGATCTCGCCACCGTGGGCAAAGGTGCCCGCCAGCATGACCAGAGAGACGGCTTCGGGAATGGTCATAAAGTAGCGGATGATATCCGGGTGGGTCACGGTGACGGGGCCGCCTTCCTCGATCTGCCGCTTGAAGAGGGGGATCACGGATCCATTGCTCCCCAGAACATTGCCGAAGCGGACCGCCACAAATTCCGTTTTAACTTGCGCGAAAGCGGCGGCTTTTTGCGCGCCGGAAGCATTTTTCGACAGAACCTCATGGGTGAAAAGCTGTGGAATCTCGCTGGCCCTGCCAGCCTTGATCATACTGTCAAAGGACTGGATGATCATTTCACACAGGCGCTTGCTCGCGCCCATGATATTGGTGGGATTCACTGCCTTATCCGTGCTGATCAGCACGAAGCGTTCACAGCCACAGAGCATCGCGGCGTAGGCAGTTTTATAGGTGCCGATCGCATTGTTCTTGATGGACTCACAGGGGCTGTCCTCCATAAGCGGGACATGCTTATGGGCAGCAGCATGATAGACGATCTGGGGCCGATACTTGGAAAACACATCAAACATCTTGCGGCTGTCCCGAACAGAGCCGATCAGGACCACCAGATCGAGCTCCGGGTATTTCTTTTTCAGCTCCAGCTGGATCTGATAGGCGTTATTCTCATAAATATCAAAAATGATCAACTGCTTTGGCTGATGCGCCGCGACCTGTCTGCACAGCTCAGAGCCAATGGATCCGCCACCGCCGGTGACCATCACGCTCTTGCCGTGGATAAAGGAATAAACCTCTTCCATATCCGCCCGGATGGGTTCTCTGCCCAGCAGATCCTCCACGGAGACATTTTTCATGGCGCTCACCGAGACCTGCCCCATCACAAACTGGTACATGCCGGGCAACTGCTTTAACTCGCAACCGGTCTCGCTACAGATATTGATGATCTCTCTTCTGTTTTGCGCATTCGCACTGGGGATCGCCACATAGATCTTGGTGACGCGGAACTTTTGGACGCCAAGCATGATCTCGTCTCGTCCGCCGATGATCGGCACGCCGTCGATGGATCTGCCCCACTTCTCTTGGTCGTCGTCAATGATGCAGACGACCTGATCCTTGAGCGCCCGGGTGTTCCGGATGTCCCGGAGGATCATTTGGCCGGCCTGCCCCGCGCCAATAATCATGACATGGCCCAGGTTTTCTTCATTTTTCTTCTGCGTTGCAGAAAGCAGGTGGAACATTTTGTAAGAAAAACGCGGAACCAGCAGCAATGACAACTGGAAAAAAGCGCCAAGCATATAATAGGAGATCGGCATCTTGTTGATCAGCAGGCTGATCAGGATCATGTGAAGCGCCGAAGAGCCTAAAGACCCAACAACGACTCGCGCCACTTCCACATAACTGGCATAGCGCCAGAGGCTTTGGTACATCCGTAGCAACCAGAACAGACCCAGGGACGCCACGGCAAACAAGGAAATAAACCTGGCGTACGCCATTAGATACCGCTGTGGAATCTCCCGGAAAACACAGTCAAACCGGAGCCAAAGCGCCAGAAAATACGCCAAATGAATGATAAAAAAATCGCAAAGAATCAATCCGACTGAATCAGATTGGAGGAATCCCTTGTTGTATTGCTTTTCCGATGACTTCTTCATTTGGATATTCTCTCCTCTATTTGTTCTAATGATAACTCGGACGCCGTGCGGTTGTACCGTGCGCCCAAAGGGCATGCATGTTTGATCCCGATCGGGTAGGAGGGGGCGGTTAACCCCCGTCCTCCCACAACACCGTACATGCCGTCTTCGGCATACGGCGTTTCGGCTGGTTTTGACCTTGATGCGCTCCCTCAATATCGCCTAAACACTTTCGGTATCTACTCTCGACTTCCGGCCTACCCTCAACCGAC
>JAFOKO010000038.1 GCA_017419715.1 Oscillospiraceae bacterium
CCTTAAAACGGAGCGGAACGCAACGGCCAAATAATAAATTTCATTGGTAAGCAAACAGGGCGGCAGACGGTTCCCTGTCTAAAAGAGCAAGGAACCGCCTGCCGTCTCCAGCTTTTCGGATTATAAGGATGTGAGTGCGTGGGCCACGACAGGCATGGATTTTTGTACCAGACGCGGATTGATTGCCGGCGTGGGTGACAATTCTTTGGCTCCTAATACTACGCTGACCCGCGACCAAATCGGCGTAATCCTATATGCCTGTACCCAAAAGGCAAGCCGAACAAGATAACGCAGCGGAGGTTTTTGATATGAAAAAACAAGCGATTGTTATTTCCGTTTTGATTGCTGTTGTTTTGGTTGCCATGTTCCTGCCTTGGGCGTTTTTGTGGGAGAATTCACACGAGCCGGGTTATCCTGTTACTTATACAACAGGCTATGATTACTATGCGTTCGGTTGGCCCGTTGGATATCTTTATGTAGGTCTTTCCTTTGTTCTTGCGCTTCTGGCTTTTGTACTCTCCTTCTTCAACAGGAAATGCCTCCTCTGCCGAATCTTCTGTGGACTTCTGCTTCTGGACTCCGCCGGAATGTGTTTCTATCAAGGGATACGGAGCGGATTCGACAATTTCACCGCCCTGACCTGGGGCATTTTCGGCGCGCTGATCCTGCTGGGAATCTGGACGCTGTTTTTCCTTAAAACGGAGCGGAAAGCAACGGCCAAATAATAAATTTCATTGGTAAGCAAACAGGGCGGCAGGCGGTTCTCTGTCTAAAAGAGCAAGGAACCGCCTGCCGTCACATATGTTGGAATTGAGAATTGAAAGGTCTCTATTCAGTTGCCCTCCTCGTCATTGTAAGTCATTGCAAGCCAGTTCGTAAAAAACTTCAAAACCTCTTGACAAGCACGCAAAATATGCTATAATATTCTTACAATCCAATACTGTCCTTGAGGGAGTAGTACCGCGGTGAAGGCCGTGGAGGCGATTCGTCAACACGCGGGCTTGCCCGCCGGGTCGTCTTGAAACGCGAGACTCATGTTCAGGCAATGGCCTGTGCATGGGTCGTTTTGTTTATCTACATGCGCTTGCGCATGGACGCAAAAGCGCTCAAAATGAAAGGGGTATCACTATGGAAAAGAAACTGCACAAATCAAGCCGGGAAAAAATGCTCTTCGGCGTTTGCGGCGGCATTGCCGAGTATCTGGACCTCGATCCCACCGTGGTGCGGATCGCTTTGGTCGCCTTCTCCGCGCTCGGCGGATCCGGCCTGGCCGTCTACATCGCCTGTGCGATCCTCATGCCGGAGGGCTAAGGACAGAGTCGTAGTGGCTGCGCACCCACGCGGCCACACACACACAAACACACACGCAAATCGGCAGCGGCGCACTTAGGCAGCGCCACGGGAAACCGTCCGTTTTTAGGACGCCCCTCATCCGTCATCGGGCTTCCGTGAGACGCCCGATGCCACCTTCCCCCGAGGGAGAAGGCTTTTACGAAAGGAAGATTTATCATGACGAAGCTCATTTTTGCAGCCATCGTTCTTTTTATCGGCATTGTTGCCTCGCACAGCCTCAAGGTGAAAGAGAAAAAATCCCTCGCCTCGCTGCTCCTCACGGCCACCATTCTGCTCAGTGTAGGCTCCGTCGCGCTGGCCTGCTTCCAGACTGTCCCCACCGGCCACACGGGCGTGGTCACCACCTTCGGCCGCGTAGAAAACACCACCCTGGATTCCGGCGTACACTTCGTTCTGCCCTGGCAGCAGGTGGTGAAGATGGACAACCGCGTTCAAAAGCAGAGTGTGAACCTTTCCTGCTTCTCCTCTGATATTCAGGAAGTCATGCTGGACTACACCATCAACTTCCAGATCAAGAAAACCGACGCCCAGAACATCTACCGCACCATCGGCGTGGACTACTACGCCACTGTGATCCAGCCCTGCATCACGGAGTCTGTCAAGGTAGTCACGGCGCGCTACACTGCCGAGCAATTGGTCGGCAAGCGCAACGAGCTGGCGGCCTCCATTGAAGCGGATCTCACTGAAAAGCTCTTGAGCTACAACATTGAACTGGTCTCCACCTCCATTGAGAACATGGACTTCACAGACGCCTTTACCGACGCGGTGGAGGCCAAGCAGGTGGCCCAGCAAAACAAGCTGCGGGCAGAGACTGAGGCCGAGCAGAAGGTCATCGAGGCCAATGCCCAGGCGGAGGTCCGTAAAGTCAACGCGGACGCTGCCGCTTACGAACTGCTGGCCAAGGCGGAGGCAGAGGCAGAGGCCAACCGCAAGATCAGCGAATCCTTGACCGACGAGCTCATCAACTACACCTATGCCCAGACCTGGAACGGCAAGCTGCCCACTGTCATGACCGGCAGTGGAGACAAAGCTTCCAGTCTAATTCCCGTGCTGGATATCAACCAACTTCTGCCCAGCGAAAGCACCGAAGCAGAGGAAAGCACCGAACCCGTTACGCCCAACGCGGGCTGATCCTGGAGGGAAAAGATCATGAAAGGACGCATCAACCTGAATCGCTATCAGAAGGCCCTGCTGATCGGGATGGCCCTGTTCCTTGTGGTTTTTGCGATCCTCTATATCATCTCGGCACACCAGGAGGGTTATCTTTATCGCAATTCATTTTTGAGTTTATCCAAAGAGAACGGCGGCGCTGTCTACACCGGCAAGGTAGACGGCAAGGCCGCAACGATCACCGTGTCCCCGGAAAAGGCTGTTCTCTTTGCATTCGGAGAAAAGCGCTACGGGCCGTACACCGTGCGGGAGGACCCCGCATTTCTCCCCGGGGCGTATCGAAACGAGGGCTTGACCGGCGTCGAGATCCGCCTCGGTTCCAAGAGCATCCTTCGCGGCGGCTATGATTCGGACGGCTACGGGATGATGCTCTACTATGAGGACGAAGCATCCAAAGAAACCGGGATCACCATGCAGCAAGGGTCCGTGGTCTACTTTGATGCGGACGGAACCATCGTCAACGCCTGGGACGACGCGGACGCGCCCTCCTGTGCCGCCATTCTGGAGTTGGCAGCTGGCTCGCATCTGGTGCGCAAATGCAGTTGGGGCTTGTTTCTCCTTGGCGTTTTCCTCTGCCTGGTCAACACCGTGATGATCCTCTTTGCGTATGAACTGTTCCGGCTCCAGATGTCCCTCCGGATCCAGAACGCGCGAGATGCCCAGCCTTCCGATTTTGAGCGCAATTGCTGGTACATTTCCTGGACAGTCATGACTGGCGTCGCCTTTGTGTGCTTCCTAATGGGCCTACGGCTGCTGTGAGCCCATTCCTATTCGATGAAAGGAGCACTTCATGAAAAAAAGCGTTTTTAAAGCACTGCCCAAGTTTCAGAAGAACATCCTCCGTGGCATGCTTCTGATGATCGTCGTTTTTGCCGTGCTCTATCTTGTTCGCATCCTCATGCCTCGTCCGATCCAATATAGCTTCCGGGACAGCTCCCTGGCAATGTCACAGGAGCCCGACGGCAGCAAGGTCTACACTGGCAAGATCAACCACAACGATGTTCGCTTCACTGTATCGTCGGACCACGCGGTTCTATACCAGTTTGGCAGCCACAGCTACGGCCCTTTCATGCTCCGGGAAAACAGCGCGGTCATCCCCGCCGAGGCTGAGGAGGATCACCTGATCGGTCTGGAGCTTCTGTTTGAGGACCAGGTCGTTTTCCAGTGCGGGTACTCACAGACAAGCTATGTCTATCTGGACCAACAGCTATACCCAAAGCTTGCCAAACAGGCATATCGGACTGTCTCCGACTGTCCTGTGATACCAAGAAGCGACCTTCGCTTTGATGAAACCGGGAACCCCATTGACAGCAACAGCACGGAGCACTTTGAGAATTATACTTGGACAGCGCCCTCCCTCAAGGATCTCATCGATCTTACAGATGGGTTGCAGCCGATTTCCCCCAAGCCGTGGTGGCTCTCCTTTGAATGTTTTCTGCTTGGCTTATTCTACTGCCTGTGCAATGTGATCCATATATTGCATCACCGTGACCTCTTTCGATTTCAGATGGGGCTATCTGTACGAAACCCGTCCGGGCTGGAGCCCTCCGAGTTGACGGAAATCAACTGGGAGCTAAGCTGGGTGCTCCTTCCCATCCTCGCGTTCGTGTTTTTTGTTGCAGGGTATTGTTTACTTTGACGGAAGGAAGCGTCGCTGGATCATGAAAAATAAACACTATTTCTATTTGTTTTCTGCATTTCTCTTTTCTTGCTTGATTGAGATCGTCAACTTTTTATGGGGAAAGAGCGCGATCCTTCATGCGCAACTCCATGAAAAGTATTATATTGGTGCATTGCTGATTTTCGTGTTCGGCGGATTTGAATTATTGTCTTTGTATGGACTGAGGCATGAAGTGCGCAAAATGAAAGGCAAGCGAGCCCAGCATTGGAAAAACTTTGTGGAATTTGTTTTTATAATCAATTGTATTGGTCTTCCTATCTATTTGATTGCGTTTTTTGTAAGCCGATATTGGTCCTGATTTCATTCACATAAGCATGCGGGAGGCAGTGCAAAACCGGGACGCCCCTCATCCGTCACCGGGCTTCCGTGAGACGCCCGGCGACACCAGCACGGAAGGATGTCAGTTACGCCAGCATAGCTGCCGCACTGGCGATAAAACCCACAACAGTCCTCCAAGGGGGAAGGCAGAGAACGCGCCCCCCTATGCGCACCTCAAGCAAAAGACCCCTGGGCTCGCGCCCAGGGGTCTTTTGCTTATCCTGCCGATTTGCAGCAAGTTTTAGTTGTTACGGTAGTAGTTGATCAGGCAGCCGTCGACGATGATCTGGCGCTCGTCCTTGGTCAGGCCGCCCAGGGAGACCTTGATCTCCTTGACAGTGCCGTCAGCCTTAACGACATAGGCGGGGAAGTTATCCTTCGCCTCGAGAACTGCCTCGCGGACACCGGGGATGAAGACGAAGTCGCCCAGCTCGAAGGCCTCGGGCTCCTCGACCAGGAAGGGAACCATGCCCCAGTTGATGCAGTTGGAGCGATAGCGCTTGGTGGCGTAGGAGCGGGCCAGGTTGGCGGAGGCGCCCATCACGCGCTGGCAGGAAGCAGCCTGCTCACGGGCAGAGCCGTCGCCGGGGCAGTTGGCGTAGATGGTGGAGCCGATGTCGGTGCCTTCGCGGTCGATCTTGAAGCCAGCCTTCTCGAGGGCATCGTAGACCTTCTTGACCTCTTCGGGCAGGCCCTTGCCGGCGCGGCGGTCACGGTCGTACTGACGCAGAACCTTGGAACGGCCCACATACTCAGGATCGCGGCGGGACAGAGCAAACTCGGACAGACGCTCGGGGTTGGAACGGTAAGAGGAGGTCTCGCCGGAGGGGATCAGCTCGTCGGTGGTGGTGACGGGGTCGGTGATGTAGGAGCAGACCTTGACCAGCAGGTCGTCGGTCAAAGCGGGCATTTCGGGCCAGTCCTTGATGTTGGGACCAAACTTCAGCTCGTAGTCGGGCTCGGCCTTGCCCCAGCCATTGTAGACGCGCTTCTCGTAGATGCCCTTGTCGAACTCATAGGCGGGATCGGTGTACTCGACATCCAGGTCGGTAGCCGCGGTGATCTTGCCGCCGTTGGCAGCAGTTGCGGCGATGGAACGGGAGTCCATCAGAGCAACAGCAGCGATCTGGCCCTCGCCGGGCTTGGAGCCTTCACGGTTCGGGAAGTTACGGGTGGCGTGACGGATGGAGAACTCGCCGTTGGCGGGGGTGTCGCCGGCGCCGAAGCAGGGGCCGCAGAAGCACTCACGCATGATGACACCGGCGGAAACCAGGTCGAACACGCGGCCGGTCTTGACCAGAGAAGCGAAAGCGGGCATGGAGCCGGGGTAGACGCTCAGGGTGAAGGCGCCGTTGCCGACGGACTTGCCCTTGAGGATATCAGCAGCAGCGCAGATGGAGTCGTAGGTGCCGCCGGAGCAGCCGGCGATCTCACCCTGCTCGCACCAGACAGCGCCGTCGTGGTACTTGGAGGAGAGGTTCATCTTGACCTTCTTGAGCTGCTTGTTGGCTTCCTCTTCCACCTGGTGGAGGATGTCGGCGGCGTTGGCCTGCAGCTCATGGATGGTGTAGATGTTGGAGGGATGCATGGGCATAGCGATGGTGCACTCGATCTTGGACAGGTCTACATAGACGCAGCCGTCGTAGTAGGTCACAGCGGCGGGCTTCATTTCCTTGTAGTCCTGGGGACGGCCATGCATGGTGAAGTAGCGTTTGGTCTCCTCGTCGGTGACCCACACGGAGGACCAGCAGGTGGTCTCGGTGGTCATGACATCGATGGCGTTACGGTACTCGATGGGCAGGTTCTTGATGCCGGGGCCCACGAACTCCATGACCTTGTTCTTGACATAGCCGTTCTTGTAGGTCTCGCCCACCAGGGTGAGGGCCACATCGTGGGGGCCGACACCGGGACGGGGCTTGCCGGTGAGGTAGATAGCAATGACGCCGGGGCGCTTGAAGTCGTAGGTACGGCCGACCAGCTGCTTGGCCAGCTCGCCGCCGCCTTCGCCGACAGCCAGGGTGCCGAGGGCGCCGTAACGGGTGTGGGAGTCGGAGCCCAGGATCATCTTGCCGCAGCCAGCCATGAGCTCGCGGTTCAGGGAGTGGATGTTGCCCAGGTTGGTGGGGATGTAGATGCCGCCGTACTTGTGGGCAGCGGAGAGCGCGAACTTGTGGTCGTCCTCGTTGATGGTGCCGCCGACAGCGCACAGAGAGTTGTGGCAGTTGGTGAGCAGGTAGGGCAGCGGGAATTCCTTCATGCCGGAGGCACGGGCGGTCTGGATGATGCCCACGTAGGTGATATCATGGGAGGCCATGGAGTCGTACTTCAGCTTGAGGTTCTCCATGTCGTCCGTGGTGTTGTGCGCCTTCAGGATGCCGTAGGCCATGGTGCCCTTGCTGGCTTCTTCCTGGGAAACCTGCTTGGGAAGCTGGGCGGGATCCGTGACGATCTTCTCGCCGTCAACAAGATAGATACCGGTTTCGTAGAGTTTCAGCATGATAATCTCCTTTTTGTGCGCGTTCAGCGCAGGGGTCTGCGCCCCCATGTGTTTTTCGGAAGGGA
>JAFOKO010000039.1 GCA_017419715.1 Oscillospiraceae bacterium
ATGACCAGGCCGATGGCCTTGGCAGCGCCGGTGGAGTTGGGGACGATGTTGATGGCGGCAGCGCGGGAACGGCGAAGGTCGCCCTTCTTCTGGGGGCCGTCCAGAGGCATCTGGTCGCCGGTGTAGGCATGAACGGTGGTCATGATACCGGAAACGATGGGTGCGTACTCATGCAGCGCCTTTGCCATGGGAGCCAGGCAGTTGGTGGTGCAGGAGGCGGCGGAAATGATGTTGTCGGCCTTGGTCAGGTTCTTGTGGTTGACATTGTAGACGATGGTGGGCAGGTCGTTGCCGGCGGGCGCGGAGATGACGACCTTCTTGGCACCGGCGTCGATGTGGGCCTGGGCCTTGGCCTTGCTGGTGTAGAAGCCGGTGCACTCGAGCACGACATCAACACCGATCTTGCCCCAGGGGAGATCAGCGGCGTTGGGCATCTTGTAGATGACGATCTTCTTGCCGTCTACAACGATGTAGTTGTCTTCGCCTTCGCCCTCGTTGAACTCGACCTTGTGGCTCATGGCATAGTTGCCCTGGGTGGAGTCGTACTTCAGCAGATGGGCCAGCATCTTGGAAGAGGTCAGATCGTTGATGGCGACGATCTCATAAGCGGGATCGCCAAACATCTGGCGAAAGGCAAGGCGGCCAATTCGTCCGAAACCGTTGATCGCTACTTTAACAGGCATAATAATTTCCTCCGTTTCATGCGCTGGGCGCGCACATAATAACTGTGAAACGATCCCATTGGACCGTTTGGCTTTATTATATACCGAATTTTCCCAATTGTCCAGAGGAATTATACAGATTATCCGACGAAACTTAAAAAAAAGAAAAAGTTTTCCAAAAATTCGTCCTCTTTTTTGGTTTCAACGCTTGCATTTGGCGTGTAAATGTGCTATCGTATGGGGCGTATGCGTTTATCATCAGCCCCGTGGGATCCCACCGAGGCCGTTACATCAATAGGAGGCTCTCATGAAACTTTCCAAGAAATCCCAGCTCTGCACTCTCTCCCCCATGCGGAAGTTCACACCCTATGCTATGGCCGCTGAGGCTGCCGGCAAGAAGATCTACAAGCTGAACATCGGCCAGCCCGACATCGAAACGCCCCCCGAATTCTTTGACGCGGTGCGCGGCTTCTCCCAGAAGGTCCTGGCCTACGCCAACTCCCAGGGCACCGAGCAGATGCTGCAGACTGTGGTGGACTACTACAAGCGCATCGGCGTGGAGTACGATAAGAAGGACATTCTCATCACCACCGGCGGCAGCGAGGCTCTGCAGATCCTCTTCCTCTCCATTATGGACGAGGGCAGCGAGGTCATCATCCCCGAGCCCTTCTACTCCAACTACAACACCTTCATCCGTGCCGCCGGCGGCGTGATCCGTCCCATGCCCACCATCGCGGAGGAGGACTACAACTACGCCAAGCCCGAGGCCCTGGAGGCTCTCATCAACGAGAACACCCGCGCCATCGCCATCATCAACCCCCACAACCCCACCGGCAATGTGCTGACCGAGCAGGAGCTGCGCGCCATTGCGGATGTGGCCAAGAAGCATGACCTCTATCTGATTTGCGACGAAGTTTACCGTGAGTTCGTCTACGACGCCGACAAGTCCCCCTGCGCCGGCAGCCTGCGCGACATGGACGACAATGTGGTCGTCATCGACTCCGTCTCCAAGCGCTTCTCCGCCTGCGGCGCCCGTATCGGCATGCTGATCTCCCGGAACAAGGCCCTCATGGCCGAAGCCCTCAAGTTCTGCCAGGGCCGTCTGTGCACCACCACCCTGGAGCAGGTCGGCGCTTCCGCCCTCTACTCCGTGGGTCCCGAGTACTTTGACAAGGTCCGCGAGGAGTACCGCCGCCGCCGCGACATCTGCTACCGCAAGCTGACCGCCATCCCCGGCGTCGTGTGCGCCAAGCCCATGGGCGCGTTCTATGTCATGGCCAAGCTGCCCATTGACGACGCCGACGAGTTCATGAAGTTCATGCTCACCGAGTTCGAGGACCACGGCGAGACCGTCATGTGCGCCCCTGCCGGCGGCTTCTACGCCACCCCGGGCCGCGGCATCAACGAGATCCGCATTGCCTATGTGCTGAAGGAAAAGGACCTGGAGCGGGCCCTGGACCTGCTGGCGATGGGCATCGAAGCCTACAACAAGCGCAAATAAGCACCTTTTGCTTGGGCCGCTGCGGCGGCCCAAGCTTTTTTTGCAAAAAACGCGAAAATAATCCTTGCTTTTTTGCGACTGATGCGCTATGATACCTCCGGTCCCTCGGAGAGTAGGGTGTTCGCGTCGGGCTTTGTCCCGGTAGTGCCATTGGATGGGAGGTTGCCAATGGACGAAAAGCCGTTTGGCTTGCGATGGTACGCCCGCCGCCGCTCCGAAATTCCAAAGGGCCGGAACCTCCTCCACCGAACGGAGGATTTTTTTATGTCATTCATCACAACAGCCATGCCCGCATCCCCAGCCAAGCCCAGCAGCAAGAGTAAATTCACAGCCAAACGCCTGGTCACAGACGCCCTTTTGGCGGCAATCTACTTTGCGCTAACCTATTTTGTCATCAAGCCTGCTGGAGAATCCCTCAAGATCACCTTCGCTTCCCTCGCTCTGGTCGTCACCGCCCTGCTCTTTGGTCCGGCCGACGCCTGTATTGTTGCCTTCATTGGGGAATTTCTTTATCAGACCATTCTCTACGGTGTGACGGCCACGATGCCGATCTGGCTGATCCCGCCCGTTCTGCACGCTTTCCTGCTGGGCCTGTTTGCCAGGCTTCTGAGCAAAAACGGCAAGCCCCTGTACACACGGATTGTCCCCTGTTATCTGGTCTGTGTCGGTACTGCCATTCTGAACTCCTTCGCCAATTCCGCCGCGCTCTACGCCGACAGCCATATCTATGGGTATTACAAGCCCGAGCTGGTCTTCGGCATGATGCTCATTCGGATTTTGATCGCAACTGCCACTGCCCTGCTGATTGCCCTCGTCGCAAGAACGCTGGTGGAAACCCTGCAGAAACAGCATGTGGTCTGAAATTGATACGCCTATGACTTACGAAGAAGCTTTACAATACATCGCCGCCGTCAACTGGAAGGGCTCCGTTCCCGGGCTGGAACGGATCTCGGAGCTGATGCGGCGGCTTGGGAACCCCGAAAAGGGGCTGAAATTCATCCACATTGTGGGCACCAACGGCAAGGGCAGCACCGCTGCCATGCTGGCCTCGGTGCTGCAGCAGGCCGGGTTCAAAACCGGCCTGTTCATCTCACCCTGGGTGGTGGACTTCCGCGAGCGGATGCAGATGAACGGCGAGATGATCTCACGGGAGACCCTGGCCGCCGAGACGGAAGCCATCCGTCCCTACGCCGACGCGATGGCCGACGCGCCAACGGAGTTTGAGCTGAACACCGCCATTGCCCTGAAATGGTATGCCGACGAGGGGGCGGACATCGTGGTGCTCGAGGCCGGGATGGGCGGCGAGCTGGACGCGACGAATGTGATCCCCGCCCCCGAGGCCGCCGTCTTTACCAACATCGGGCTGGATCACACGGAATACCTTGGCAGCACTGTGGAGGCCATTGCCCGGACCAAGGCGGGCATCCTCAAGCCCGGCAGCGCAGCGGCCCTCTATCCAAACGAAGCCTCCGTCTGTGCGGTCGTGGAAGAACTCTGCCGGGAAAAGCAGATCCCCCTCTACCGGGCCGATCCAAATGTACTGGTACCGCTGGGCCACGATCTGTCCGGCCAGCGCTTCCGCTGGGGCGAGTTGACGCTGGAGCTGCCCCTGTTGGGCGAGCATCAGCGGAAGAACCTCTCTCTGGTGCTGAGCGTGCTGGAGCTGCTCCGGGACCGGAACTGGAATATCCCGGACAGCGCGATCCAGGCCGGCATCCGGGCCGTCCGCTGGCCGGGCCGCTTTGAGCTTCTGGGGCGCGATCCCCTCTTCGTCCTGGACGGGGGCCACAATCCCCAGTGCATGGATGCGCTGTGGGAGGCCGCCAACACTTACCTGGCCGGGAGGGAACTGACCGTGATCACGGGCGTGCTGGCCGACAAGGACTACGCCGCCATGTATGACCGCACAGGCCGTCTGGCCAGCCGCTTCTACACGCTAACGCCCTCCAACCCACGCGCCCTGGACGGCAGGGAGCTGGCAAAGCTGCTCGAGCACTACGGCAAGCCCGTGCGCTTCTGTGAAAGCCCCGCCGAGGCTGTCCGCCTGGCCCTCGACGCCACCCCGAAGGACGGGGCCGTGCTGGCCTACGGCTCGCTGTACCTGGCCTCGGAGATTCGGGCCGCGTTTTTCCATTGATCCGTGCCAGCTGCATTCAGAACGATTCAGAGCTGATCCCGATGCAGCTTTCCGACGCGCTCCGTGAACAGCGCCACGGCCGGATGCTTTCAGCCCTGCCCCTGATCCTGTTCCCGCCGGCCGGAATGGCCTGGTATTGCTTCATCCACCTTGCCGTCCGCTTCCCCTTTCCGGGAAGCTCCCGGAACGGCTCAAATCATCAACATTGGAGGAAAACACTATGATCGCACTTGCATGTGACCACGGCGCGCTTGCGCTCAAGGAAGCCATCAAGGCCCACCTCGAGGAAAAGGGCCTGAGCTACAAAGATTTCGGCACCAACTCCACCGAAAGCTGCGACTACCCCGACTTTGCAGGCCCCGCCGCCCGGGCGGTCGCATCCGGCGAATGTGAGAAGGGCATCGTCTGCTGCACCACAGGCATCGGCGTGTCCATCGTGGCCAACAAGGTCCCCGGCGTCCGCTGCGCCCTGCTGCACGACCACATGAGCGCCCGCCTCACCCGCCAGCACAACGACGCCAACATGATGGCCCTTGGCGCGGCCATCACCTCCCCCATGATGGCGATGGAACTCATCGACATCTTCCTGGGCACCGAATTCCAGGGCGGCAGACACCAGCGCCGCGTGGACAAGATCACGGCGATGGAAAAATAATTCGTGTTCGTTGCGAATTGAGATGCGTGATTCGCACTGGGCAATCGGCAATAGGCAATAGGAGACGGGGGGAGTCGCTAGTCACTAGTCACCAGTCACCAGGGATTATAGGCGATGCGTAGGGGCGGCCATTGGCCGCCCGCAACCCGCACTGCGCCCCCAGAGCCTTCCCCGAGGGGGGAAGGTGGCCCGAAGGGCCGGATGAGGGGC
>JAFOKO010000040.1 GCA_017419715.1 Oscillospiraceae bacterium
CCCATCTACGTGGAAGAGAACTATGTCCGTGCGGTCCGCGGCGGCACCGGCTTTGCCAAGACCGGCGGCAACTACGCCTCCTCTATGAAGGCCCAGGCTATCGCCCACGAGAAGGGCTACTCTCAGGTCCTGTGGCTGGACGGCGTGGAGAAGAAGTACATCGGCGAAGTCGGCGCCATGAACATCTTCTTCGTGGTGGACGGCGAGGTCCTGACCCCCGAGCTGGACGGCTCTATCCTCTCCGGCATTACCCGTAAGTCCATGATCCAGATCCTGCGGGAGAAGGGTTACAAGGTCACCGAGCGGAAGATCACTATCCAGGAGATCGCCGACGCCTACGACGCTGGCAAGCTCCAGGAAGTCTTCGGCACCGGCACCGCCGCTGTCATCTCCCCTGTCGGCCAGCTTGAGTGGGGCGACAAGGTCATGAAGATCAACGACGGCAAGATCGGCGACATCTCCCTGTACGCTTACAAGACCCTCACCGACATCCAGTGGGGCCGCGCCAAGGGTCCCGAGGGCTGGTCCGTTGAGATCGGTCACGAATAATCCCTAAGATACAGCAATCCCCCGGCCAATGGCCGGGGGATTTTGATAGAATGCAATCAGCACTTTTCGTTACAATTGCAGCAGGCAACCAGGGCGTACATCAGATCGTCGGTGGCACGGTAGCCCAACTGCCGCAACAGGGATGTCCAAGCGATCATCTTGTCGCAATACTTCTCGATGCCGCAACGGCTGTTTTCCAGCAACTTGTCCAGCACCTCAGATATGAACTTCTTATCCGGGTTGCGCAAATTCAAACGCTTGATATCATCCACGCCATAGCTCCGATAGTTGATCTCTTCCACCAGCGGGATCAGATCCTGCATGGACAGGAAGTGGATCAGATTCATATTACGGCTGTCGGCCAGCAGACGGATCGCGGTATCCTTGCAGCCACATGTGGAGACATCGCAATCGAAATCGCGGACATACTCCAGCACCAGGTCATACTGCTTGTCGGTCAACGGTGTGGGGCTCTGGAGAAGATCAGCAACGACATTATCAATCTTAACTCTCGCATCTCTCTCGGAAATGATGGCGTAGTCCTGGATCTTGTTCTGTTCTCTGAATGCAGTCTTATCCAGGAAGGATTCAAAGAAGGAGTTGCCTTCCTCGAACAGGTTCAATCCATGCGTCTTGGAATAGCGATAGAGCTGAACAAACAGCATTTCATCCGAAGACAGAGACTTGACAGAGGCAGGGAATCCTCTATAGTAGGACTCCGGCACATCAACACCGAGCTGCTCGGACACAAAGCGGATCATGTCGATCTGTGCAAGTTTTTCACCGGATGTGATTCGAATATTGAACAAAGCAGCGAAGGAGAAAACAACTTCAAAAGCGTTTTCTGTGCTCTGGTCAATATCAGAAACAATGTACTTCTCTTGAAATAGCTGTTCCTTATAAATCTGTTTCATTGCTACCTCCTCTAATTCTTATCGGACTGGCCTGTGCCGATCCTTATGATCGGGGTACTCCTCAGAGTGCACCCCCCATGATATCCTCACTGTGGATTATATCACACAAGAATGGAAAAATCAATTCTATTTTTATTTTAATTTTAACATGTTTTTTCCAAAAATGAACCAATCTGGAAATCTCCAGCGCGGGATCATCCAGAAAACTGGCTGTTATACAATTCCGCATAAAACCCACGCTTGGAAAGCAGCTCGTCATGCGTTCCGACTTCGATCACCTTTCCCTCCTTCATGACCAGGATCGCATCGGCTTCCCGAATCGTGGATAGGCGGTGGGCTACGATGAAGCTCGTGCGGCCTTGCATCATGGTGGCAAAGGCTTTCTGGATCTTCATCTCGGTCCGCGTGTCGATGGAGGAGGTCGCCTCGTCTAAAATCAACATCGGCGGCAGGCAGAGCATGATCCGGGCAATGCAAAGCAGCTGCTTTTGTCCCTGGGAGAGCATGCCTCCATCCTCCGTGATTACCGTGTCATAGCCCCGTGGCAGCAGCTGGATGAAGCTGTGCGCGTGGGCTGCCCGGCAGGCGGCTTCAATTTCTTCGTCTGTGGCTTCTGGCTTGCCAAGGATCAGATTGTCCCGGATGGTGCCGGACCGGAGCCAGGTCTCCTGGAGCACCATGCCGTAACTCGCTCGAAGTCTGGCGCGGGTCATATCGCGCAAATCGCTTCCGTCCACTCGAATAGCCCCGCTGTCTACATCATAAAAGCGCATCAACAGATTGATCAGCGTGGTCTTGCCACAGCCCGTCGGACCAACAATGGCGATCCGCTGCCCCGGCTGGGCAAGAAAAGATAGATGCTCGATCAGAGGCGTTTCCTTGGTGTAGGAGAACGAAACATCGTCCATCTGGACCGTCCCGGACACTTTGCCTTGTGCCAGATCACCTTCCTGTCGCCCTTTGTGCACTGCATCGGGCGTTTCCGTCTCCAGCGGTTCCTCCAGCAGGGCAAAGACACGGCCGGCACAGGCCAGAGCGTTTTGAAACTCCGTCACCACGCCGCTGATCTCGTTGAACGGTTTCGTATACTGATTGGCATAGGCCAGCAGCGCTGAAAGACTGCCCACTGTAAAAGGCGCTGCCGTTCCGGCTGTGGCGACACAGAGCAGAGCTCCCGACAGCACCACGGCCGCATAAACCACGGAATTGACAAACCGGGTACAGGGATTCGTCAACGAGGAATAAAACACAGCCTTCAGTGAATTGGTCTCCAGGCGGTCGTTGACCGCGTCGAACGCCGCAACAGCAGCCTGTTCCCGGCCGAAGGCCTTGACCACCTTCTGTCCGCCCAAAAGCTCGTCCACCAGGGCGGTCTGTTCGCCCCGGGTTTGACTTTGGGCAACAAAAAAGTTGTGCGTATGGGAGGCGATGAAGCGGGCTACGACAATGCTCAGAGGGGTGAGCACCAGGACGATTCCAGCGATCAGCGGCCGAATGGACACCATAAAGGCCAGTGTCCCCAGAATCGTCATGACTCCAGTGAAAAGCTGGGTAAAGCCCAGAAGAAGGCCGTCCGCAAACTGATCCACATCCGTAATCATCCGGCTAACCAGTTCGCCTACGCTGTGCCTGTCCAGATAGGACAGCGGCAGATGCTGCATGTGCCGGAACGCCCGCTTGCGCAAGTCCTGGGTCACCTGATAGGCAACATGGTTGTTGAGAACCGTAACGAGCCACTGGACCAGGGCCGTCAAGCCCGCTATGGCGGCGATTTGAAGCAGCAGAGCACAAACAGCATCCAGCTTGACCTGTCCGGGGCCCAAAAGCAGGTCAATGGTCCTGCCCACCAGGACCGGAAGATAGACTGTCAACGCCACCGTAGCCGCCGACAAAAGAACAGCAGCCGCAATCAAAAACCGATAGGGCTTCAACAACGCCAGCACGCTTCTGTAGGGGGCGGCGTTCTTGCTGTCCTGTGCGGTTCGGGTCGCTTCAGCAGGATTTGCAGATTTCATTGCGCTGCCTCCTTTCGGAATTGGGATTCATGGATTTCCCGGTAGACCGGGCAGGAATCCAGCAGCGCATCATGCGTCCCCAGGCCCACGACCCGGCCCTCGTCCAGCACAACGATCTGATCGGCATGAGAAACCGCTGTAGAGCGTTGTGCGACCAGAAACACCGTGGGGCGATATGGCAGCGACCGGATTGCCTTGCGCAAAGCAGCATCCGTGGCAAAGTCCAGAGCAGAGGCGCTGTCGTCCAGGATCAAGATCTCCGGCTTGCGGACCAGCGCACGGGCGATGGTGAGCCGTTGGCGCTGGCCGCCGGAGAGGTTGCGGCCAAATTGTTCGATCTCGCCGTCCAGGCCACCCTTGGAAGCCACAACATCCGAAGCCTGGGCCGCGGCAACGGCCTCCAGCAATGCTTCATCCGTTGCTTTTTCGCCGCCCCAAAGCAAGTTTTCCCGGATGTTTCCCCGGAAAAGTGTGGCTTTCTGAGGCACCAGGCCAATTTTGGCGCGAAGAGCTTCCGGATCCCAGGCTCTCACATCTATGCCGTCTACCAGTACCCGGCCACCGGTCGCCTCATAGAAGCGGGGAATCAGATTGACCAGGGTCGTCTTGCCGCTGCCAGTGCCGCCAACCACGCCGATCACCTGGCCAGGCATGGCACGAAGGCTCACGCCGGAAAGTGCCTCTCCGCCGGCTCCCCCGTAAGCGATGGCTGTGTGATCAAACTCCACGCGGACCGCCGGATCGCTTTCGGGAAGACCCTGCTGTGCTTTTTCCTCGTCCTGAATATCCAGCACGGACTGGATACGCTTGGCGCAAGCCAGAGACTTGGTGATGTTGATAATCAGATTGGCAAGTTTGATCAGTTCCACCAGGATCTGAGACATGTAGTTATAGAGGGCAACGACTGCGCCCTGGGTCAAGATACCCGCCTGCACACGAAGCGCCCCGGTGCGGATCAGGCCAATCACCGCCAGATTGACGACCACATAGGTCACCGGATTCATCAAGGCGGAAAGCTTCCCGACCCGCTGCTGAGAAGCAGTCAACACCCGGTTTTGCTCCGCAAAGGCCGCGCACTCGGCCTCCTCCTTACGGAAGGCCCGAAGCACCCGCACGCCGTTGAGATTCTCTCGGGTCGTGCCGAGGACGCTGTCCAGCCGCTCCTGGACCCGTTTATACATGGGCATGGTCAACAGCATGATCCCGAACACCACCAATGCCAGCACCGGGATCGCGGCCACAAACCAAAGAGCCGCCGTCGTGTCGATGGTAAAGGCCATCACCATTGCGCCAAACACCACAAAGGGAGAGCGAAGCAGCAGGCGTAGGGTCAAATTCAAGCCCGTCTGCACCTGGTTCATATCGGAGCTCATACGGGTGATCAGAGTTGGGATCCCGATCCGATCCAGCGTGGCATAGGGAAAACGCTGGATGTGGGCGAAAAGGGCGTGGCGGAGCTTCGTCACAAAGCCCACCGCCGCCCGGGCAGAAAAGAACTGGGCCGTCACAGAGAAACCCAGCCCCAGCAGGCCCAAGCCTACCAGGGACAGACTCATGCGTAGAATATGCGTCCTGTCCTCTCCGCCGACGCCCCGATCAATGACCGACGCAACAATGAGCGGGATCAGCAGCTCCAGACCAGCCTCCGCCAGTTTGAACAGCGGGCCAAAAATGCACTCCCGGCGATAGGGCTTTAAATGAGAAAACAGCTTGCGCATAACAGCCTCCGATGCTTTGATGGGGCTATTATAGCAGATTGTGAGAGATGAGGCAAGGGGTGGGAGCGTAAGAATTAGGAATTGAATCGTTATCAAATCATTGACAAGAAGACAGCCAGCGCATATAATAATTGCATTCTTCTAAATGCAATCCACAGGAGTTACGAATATGAAGCAGAATATTCGATTTGAAATGCTGATTGGCCCGGAAGGGCTGGAGAAGCTTCGCCAAGCCCGGGTGGCCGTGTTTGGTCTTGGCGGCGTGGGCGGTTATGTGGTGGAGGCTCTGGCCCGGGCCGGTGTTGGGGCGCTGGATCTGATCGACAACGACCGGGTTGCCCTGTCCAATCTCAACCGGCAGATCATTGCCCTGCACTCCACCGTCGGCTTGACCAAGGTAGCGGTCGCCGCCGCACGCGTACACGACATTGACCCGGAGATCCGCATACAGACCTTCCAAACCTTCTATCTGCCCGATACCAGGGACCAGTTTGATTTTGCTTGCTACGACTATGTTGTGGACTGCATCGACACCGTCACGGCAAAACTGGACCTGGTTCTGCAGTGCCGCGCCGTCGGAACGCCGATCATCTCCGCCCTCGGCACCGGCAACAAGCTGGACCCGAGCAAACTGGAGCTGGCGGACATCTACGACACCGCCGTCTGTCCCCTGGCCCGGATCATGCGAAAAGAGTTGCGCCGCCGAGGCGTCGCGCACTTGAAGGTCGTCTATTCCAGGGAAGAACCGATCCCCCCTCTATTTCAGCCAGAGCCGGAGGAAGCTGCAAATATGCTCCCCACCAATGCGCCGGAAGCCTTTGGAAACAATCGTCGTTCCGTTCCCGGTAGTTCTCCCTTCGTGCCACCGGCCGCCGGTCTGTTGATCGCTTCTGCTGTGGTGCAGGATTTGTTGAAACATCCCGAAAAAAACCATTGACAATTTGAAATAGATTGTGTACAATACAAATGTATCCTGACATGAGGGTTTTTGACCCGGGGGAAAGGTGCGTTACGGGGAAGCTATGACCGCGTTCGCACGCGGTCATTTTTTGTTTCCCGGAATTCAGTATGGAGGTATCACTATGGAAACCAGAGTTGCAGTCATCAGCATCATTGTAGAAAACAGCGAAACCGTAGAGAAGCTGAACGCTTTGCTTCACGACTACGGCCAGATCATCATTGGCCGTATGGGCATTCCCTATCGTCCACGCGGGATCAATATCATCAGCCTGGCTGTGGATGGCCCCCAGGATGTGATTGCGGCCCTCTCCGGCAAGATTGGCAATCTCCCCGGCGTAAGCGCAAAGACCGCCTACTCCAATGTGACTGGCAATGTCTGATCTATTCTCTCTGATCGACAAGCTGGAACGCACCCACAGCCTCTCTCTCTCGGAATATGAGGCCCTTCTCACCCAGCGCGGGGAGGGCCCCGCCTCTGAACTCCGCGAACGAGCAGTCCGGGTGCGGAAGGCCGTCTACGGCAACACCGTCTTCACTCGTGGCTTGATCGAAATAAGCTCCTGGTGCAAGAACGACTGTCTCTATTGCGGCATTCGGCACGGCAATCAAAAAGCCCAGCGCTACCGGCTGAGCCCTGAGGACATCCTTGCCTGTTGCCGGGAGGGTTGGACGCTGGGTTTTCGGACCTTCGTGCTCCAGGGCGGAGAGGACCCCTGGTTCACGGACGAGAGGCTCTGTCACCTGCTGCGGCAAATCAAGGCCGAATTTCCCGCCTGCGCTTTGACCCTCTCGCTGGGGGAACGGAGCCGGGAGAGCTATCAGGCGCTCTACGACGCCGGAGCAGACCGCTATCTGTTGCGCCACGAGACCGCCGACCAGGCCCACTATGAGGCTCTGCATCCAACGGCTATGTCCTGGGCCCACCGGATGGAATGCCTTCGCACGCTGAAGGAAATCGGCTACCAAGTTGGCTGTGGCTTTATGGTGGGCTCACCTGGACAGACCGAGAGGGCGCTGGCGAAGGATCTCAAATTTGTGGAGACCTTCCGCCCTGCTATGTGCGGCATTGGGCCTTTCATTCCACACCAGGACACGCCCTTTGGCGACCAGCCGAGCGGCAGTGTGGAATTGACCTGCTATCTGCTCTCCATTTTGCGGCTGATCCAGCCGAATCTCCTGCTGCCCGCCACGACAGCCCTCGGCACATTGGACCCCGTGGGACGGGAAAAAGGCATTCAAGCCGGCGCAAATGTCGTAATGCCCAATCTCTCCCCCGTCGATGTGCGAAAAAAATACATGCTCTATGACAACAAGATCTGCACCGGCGAGGAATCCGCCCAGTGTAGAAGCTGCCTGGCGACCCGGATGGCCGGGATCGGCTATGAGCTGGTCTCGGACCGGGGCGACCCAAGACCTATTGAAAATTAAAAACAGACAATTCTTTGAAAGGAAGAATACCATGTTCAAGTATGATCCCAAATCCATGCTGCCTGATGAGTTCATCAACGACGCGGAAATCAAAGAGACCCTCGCCTATGCAGACGCGCACAAAAACGACATGGCGCTCATCAACGAGATCCTTGAGAAGGCCCGCCCTGTCAAAGAGGGCAACGGCTGCCATTGCCGGGGTCTGAGCCACCGCGAGGCCTCCGTCCTGCTGGCATGCGAGGACCCCAAGGTGTTAGAGCGCATCTATGAGATCGCTGAGGAGATCAAGCAGGCCTTCTACGGCAACCGCATCGTGCTCTTTGCCCCGCTCTACCTTTCCAACTATTGTGTCAACGGATGCGTCTACTGCCCCTACCACCTGAAAAACAAGCACATTGCCCGCAAGAAGTTGACCCAGGACGAGGTGCGGCAGGAGGTCATCGCCCTGCAGGATATGGGCCACAAGCGTTTGGCTATTGAGGCCGGAGAGGACCCTAAAAACAACCCCATTGAATACATTCTGGAGTGCATCAACACGATCTACTCCATCAAACACAAAAACGGCGCGATCCGCCGCGTGAATGTGAACATTGCCGCCACCACCGTGGAGAACTACAAGAAGCTCAAGGACGCGGGCATTGGCACCTACATTCTCTTCCAGGAGACCTACCACAAGGAGAGCTATCTCAAGCTTCATCCCACCGGACCCAAGCACGACTACGACTACCACACCTCCGCCCATGACCGCGCTATGGAAGCCGGCATCGACGATGTGGGCCTGGGCGTACTCTTCGGTCTGGAGCTCTACCGCTATGAGTTCGCGGGTCTGCTGATGCACGCCGAGCACCTGGAGGCCGTCCACGGCGTGGGACCGCACACGATCTCCGTGCCCCGCGTCAAGCCCGCCGACGACATCAACCCCGACGAGTTTAACAACTCCATTACAGACGAGATGTTTGCAAAAATCACGGCCTGCATCCGTCTGGCCGTGCCCTACACCGGAATCATCATCTCCACCCGTGAGACGGAAGAGACCCGCTCCAAACTGTTGCGCCTGGGCGTGAGCCAGGTAAGCGGCGGCTCCCGGACCTCTGTGGGCGGCTACGCGGGCTATACCCCCGAGGAACGGCCCCACGACACAGAGCAGTTTGATGTCTCCGACCAGCGCTCTCTGGATGAGGTAGTACGCTGGCTGATGGAGAACGGCCACATTCCGTCCTTCTGCACGGCCTGCTACCGCGAGGGCCGCACCGGTGACCGCTTTATGAGCCTGTGCAAGTCCGGCCAGATCCTCAACTGCTGCCACCCGAATGCACTGATGACCCTTACGGAGTATCTGGTGGACTACGCCAGCCCCGAGACCAAGGAGATCGGTTTTAAGATGGTCGAAGACGAGCTGAAAAAGATCCCCAGAGACAAGGTCCGTGAGATCGCTACAGAGCACATTGAGGCGATCAAGGCCTCCAACGCCAGAGATTTTAGGTTCTAAGCCATGCGTTTAAATGAAATCGTTTCCGCCGAGCGCTTGCATATTGCCTTTTTCGGCAAGCGCAACGCGGGAAAATCCAGCCTGGTCAACGCTGTCACCGGGCAAAATCTGGCCGTGGTCTCTCCTGTCAAGGGGACCACGACCGACCCGGTGCAAAAAGCCATGGAGCTGCTGCCCCTCGGCCCGGTGGTCATCATCGACACACCGGGCTACGACGACGAGGGGGAACTCGGCGCGTTGCGGGTAGAAAAGACCAACGAGGTCCTGAACAAAACCGATATTGCCGTTTTGGTCTACGACGCGACAATCGGTATGCGCGCTGAGGACGAAGCGCTGCTGGAAAAACTGAACACCCGGAAGATTCCGGTGATCCTTGCAGGGAATAAGGCAGATCTTGCGGAATGCAGCATGCAGCATGCAGAATGCAGGAAGCGGGATGACCGGGACACAATCCTTGTTTCGGCGTTGACCGGCGAGGGCGTGAATGCGCTCAAAGAACGGCTGGCGGACCTGGGACGGACTGCCAAAGCGCCGAAATACATTCTGGCCGATCTGGTCTCCCCCGGGGACACGGTGATCTTGGTCACACCCATCGACGAAAGCGCCCCCAAGGGCCGCCTGATCCTGCCTCAGCAGCAGACCCTCCGGGAGCTGCTGGACCTGCACTGCATTCCGATCTGCTGCCAGGTGGAAGAAATCTCTTCCGTCCTGGAGCGCTTGAACAACCCGCCGCGTCTCGTAATCACCGATTCCCAGGCCTTTGGAAGGGTCTCCCCCCTGGTACCGTCCACAATTCCACTTACCTCCTTTTCCATTCTCTTCGCCCGGTATAAAGGCCAGCTTGCCACACTGGCCGCCGGGGCGAAGGCCCTTTCCCAGCTCAAGGACGGCGACCGTGTCTTGATCTCCGAAGGCTGCACACACCACCGCCAGTGTAACGACATCGGCACGGTGAAGATACCTGGCTGGGTGCGGAATTACACCAAGAAAACGCTGGACTTTGCCTTTACTTCCGGTGGTGAATTCCCAGAGGACCTGTCCGGTTATGACCTGGTGATCCACTGTGGCGGCTGTATGCTCAACGAAGCCGCCATGCAGCACCGGATCGCGATTGCAAACGCAGCAGGCGTTCCCATGGTCAACTACGGCGTCGCCATCGCCCAGATACACGGGATTTTGCAGCGCAGTTTGGAGCCATTTACAAAGGAGCTAAATTAGCGAATCCTTTTAAAAGTTTGATTGCATTTTTCCTTCCTGTCTGCTATAATCAGTCTGCGGCTTTGCGATGCCGACGCAGCGTGACGGAATCATTTGTTTTGGGCGTTCGGTTCGTTTTGTCAAACTATATCCGATTGGAGACAGATACATGGAAGAAAGGCAAAAAGCACCCACTCCACGATGGAAAGGATGCATCATCATTGGATTTGTTAATATCGCGCTCGTTTTCCTGGCCACGTCACTTGGCGTAACCCTCATCAGCACAGCATTGGCTGTATTTATTGTAATCGGTGTGCTGTACTCGTTAGACGGCGTAAAGGAAGATTGGAAAGCCGGATTTAAGGCGTCATGCTTTGGGTGTATTGCAGGATTTCTGTTGAATGGCTTTGCAGCTTTCTTATATGTCAGTAAAATCTTATCCGGCTTGATTGGGGCTTTCTCCAAGTTTTTTTGAGCAAAGCTCCATACTCACCCTACAAATCAAGATAAATCATGAGACGGCAGGGTTTACTTCCCTGCCGTCTTGTGTATTAAATTCTCAACCACTCAAACGGGTAGTCTGTCAGCAGCTCTTTTTGGTGCGTGGAGAGCAGCAGGGTTCTCCCCTGTCGCTTCGCTAAGATGAAATCAAGCGTCTGGCGGAGGGTCGCTTCGTCCAGGCCGGTAAAAGGCTCATCCATGAGCAGGCAGTCGCTCTCGGCCCAGAGGGCTCTGGCAATGGCGACCCGGCGCTGCATGCCGCCGGAAAGCTCGCCGACGGATTGTTCCAGGCTGTTTTCCGGCAGAAGGCCTGCCAGGAAACGGGCAGCCTCAGCCCGATCCTTCTTGCTGCCGCGCACAAAGAGGAGCTGATCCACCGCACAGCGTCCCGGCAGCAGACGATCCGTCTGAAAAACAGCGCTGTATCGCACGCCCTGTGAAATCGTCCCGGCGTCATGGGATAGCAGGCCCATAAGAATGCGTAGCAGCGTTGTCTTTCCGCGGCCGGAAGGGGCCGTCAAGCCGTAGAGGCCACCATCTTGCAGCGTGAGATCAAAATGCTCGAAAACGCTCTTTTCTCCAAAGCGATGGGAGAGGTCTTTGATTTGAATGTCCATCACTTCCCCACCCTTCTGAGCAGCCAAAGCACCGTTCTTTCAAAGACGGTACTGAGCAGGATCACGGTCAATGTCCAGGCAAAGAGCTCCGCCGTGGCCATATAGATTTTGGACAGGTACATCTGCTCGCCGATGGAGTGCGCCGGATTGCCGATGACCTCGGCGGCGATCCCGGCCTTCCAGCTCATGCCGAGGGCGGAAGCACAGCTGCCTGTCAAATAGGGCCAGAGGGCCGGACGGTAGAGCCGCCAGGCCACCCTCCGTCGGGGGACCCGGTAGACCCTGGCAAGCTCCAGGAGTTCTTGATCCGTACTTTCCAAGCCGGAGAGGGTCGCAAAATAGATCTGGGGAAACACGATCAGCAGGGCGACGATCACAGCAAGGCTGGACGAGCCGAACCAGACCAGAACCAGAATGATGAAGGAAGCGACGGGCACGGTTTTCATCATGGTGAGCAGGGGCGAGATTAGCGTACGCAACAGCGAAAAGCGAAATGCTGCCACGCCAAGCAGCAGACCCAGCGCAAGTGCCAGGAAGAAGCCCAGAGCGATTCGACCCAGAGAACCCAGGACAGCGCTCCAATAGGCGCTGGTGGGAAGCATGACCCAGAGGGCGCGGATCGTATCCAAAGGCGAGGCAAAGAGAACTGGCTTTGCCACCAGCATAGAGACAGCCTGCCAAACCCCCAGCCAGAACAGGGTGACAAGCAGCCCTTGCAGGAAATGGCGCGGAGATGTGGCAGGCTTCATGGATCATTCTCCCGTGTAATAGAAATCGTCGCTGGGCATGCTTTCGCCCACGGCCTTGGGATTTTGCTCATAGAGCGTCTGCAGATAGCCGGAGAGCATGGATTTCATTCCCTCACCCGTGATGCAGACCAGATTGCAATAGGGAATCGCCTTGGCCGCAATGGGAGCCTTGGCAACGATTTCCATGTTTACGATCAGCTCGGCAGCAGCCTCGGGATCGTCATTGACCTGGTCAACGCCCTCGGCCGCTTCGGCCAGGAAGGTTTGGATCTGCTCGGGGTACTGCTCCAGGATCTCATTGCGCACAACGGTGACGCCTGTGACCATGGCGCTATCGGTCGAAACACTGTTCCATTCGCTGTTCAGATCCAGCGCGATCCGCAAGTTTTCGTTTTGCATCATGGCTGCCGTAACGAAAGGCTGGGGCAGCAGGCCGATCATGGCCAGATCCTCGCTCATGGCAGTCACGACTTCTTGCGCCTCGGATTTGAACTCCAGTGTGACCTGGTCCTCGATGCCGTTGGCGGCCAGGAGATAGCGCAAAGCATATTCCGGCGTGGTGCCCTTGCCGGTGAGGCAGATGGTCTTTCCGGCCAGATCCTTTACAGACTGGACGCTCTCGCCGTTTTCCACAACATAGAGCACGCCCAAGGTATTGATGGCAACCACAGAGAAGCCGCCGGCCTTGTTGAACAAGGTAGCTGCCGCGTTGGCGGGCAGCAAGGCGATATCCGCGCTGCCATTGACCAGTGCGGCTGTGACCTCATCTGCTGCAGTGCAGATCGTGGAATCGTAGCGAAGCTGGGTCTGCCCGGCTTCGTTCGCCTGCAGCAGCGTCGCAAGGCCCATCGAGGTGGGGCCCTTCAAAGAATAGATCCTCAGGACCGGAGCATCGGTGGATGCAGATTCCGTCGGAGCCTGGGTTTCGGAATTGCCAGCTGTTTCGGCGCTCTGGGTCGCAGCGGCAGTTTCAGCCGTCGTTCCGGCCGTTGCAGCAGCATCCGTTTCGACAGGAGCAGCAGTCGTATCAGCAGGCTTGGTGTCGCTGCTCGTTGTTGGCTGTGCGCCGATGCAGGCACACAATCCAAGCATCAGCGCAGCCACCATGACAATGATCATGATTCGTTTCATTTTGATTCCTCCCAATGTGATATCGTTCAGACGGGACCGACAAATGTCGATCCCGTTGAAGCTCAGATTTGATTTCCGCCCAGGTACACGGCCTTGCGGTTCAGTTCAGCGTCGCAAATGACGAAATCAGCCAGCTTGCCGTTGGCAATGGAGCCAACGCGATCCAGAGCGCGGATCTGCCGGGCAGGATTCCAGGTAGCGGCGCGAACCGCATCCTCCCGGGCAATGCCAAAGCGGAGCGCGTTGCGCATGCAGTCATAAAGGTTTGTGGCAGAGCCGGCGATGGTGCCGTCGGCCAAACGGGCCACATTCTCCGCCAGGAAGACCTGCTGGCCGCCCAGCTCATATTCCCCGTCCGGCATGCCGCAACAACGAAGGGCATCAGAAATCAACACCATTCTGGACGCACCGAAGAGCTTGAAGGCCATTCGGACCGAGGACGGATGGACATGAATGCCGTCACAGATCAGTTCGGCGGAGACTGCCTCATTTTCGGAGGCCGCGCCGATCACACCGGGCTTGCGGTGGTGAATGGGCGGCATGGCGTTGTAGAGGTGGGTCAAGTGGGTCGCACCCGCATCAATGGCCGCCTTGGCAGGCTCGTAATCCGAATCCGTGTGGGCGATGGAGACGGTGCAAAGCGCCTTGGCCTGCTCCACGAACTGCACCGCGCCCTCCAGCTCCGGAGCCAGATCGACGATGGAGATCAGGCCCTTGCTGTCTTCGTAGAGCTTGCGGAAAGCTTCAAAATCCGGCAGACGCAAGTATTCTGCATTCTGAGCACCCTTTTTCTTTTCCGAGAAGAAGGGGCCTTCCATCTGCACGCCGAGCAGGCGGGCACAGCCCTCGACCGGATCCTTTTTCAGCTGCAGTCCGGCGGCCAGCGCCTTGGCAATGACCTCGTAGGGCAGGGTCATGGTGGCAGGCGCAAAGCTCGTCACGCCGACGCTCGCCAGATAGCGGGCCATTTTCACATCACCCTCATAGGAACCGTCGGAAAAATCGGCGTTGGAATTGCCGTGGTTGTGTATGTCGATCAAGCCGGGGATCACATAAGCCCCGCCGAGATCCACAGCGTCCTCTTTTTCCAGCAGAACATCACAGAATTTGCCATTCTCGACGGAAAAGCCGCCGGGAACGAATCGGAAATCTTCTGTATAAATATAAGCGTTTTTGTAGTTCATCGGGACCTCCGCATTGCTTACTTGCAGCCTGCCACTTCCGGGAGGGAGGCTGCAGCAACAGCCTGTCCCACACGGCGGGTCTTTTCATCAGGCAGCATAACGACCATCTTCTGTGCCAGCTCCGGGTATTCCTCCGCCATCACTCGCTTGCATTCCGCCAGGATCGTATCGCCGCCCTTGCCGGACATGACGCGGCCCAGGACGATCATATGCTCTACATCATAGAACATGGAGTACAGCTGCATGGTGTGGCCCAGGTAGACACCTATGGACTCGAAAATCTTCACAGCTCTGGGGTCATTCTGCTCCATGAGGTCCTGCACAACTTTGAGCTTCTCAGCAGGAGTCAAGCCTTCGTCCAATTCGATCCCGGCAGCAGGAGCCAGCTTGATGACAGCGTCCTGGGAGAAGTACTTGCATCCCACGCCAATGTCATAGGACCATTCGTCCATCATGGCCTGCTCAGAAAGATCCACCGGGGCGAAGGCCAGCTCGTTGAACCAGCCCAGGACATTGCCCTTCTGATCTACATAGCCCACTGCCTCGCTGGTGCCCATGGCCATACCCATGACAGCCGTTGCGCCAAGGCCCATGGCTCCGGCCAGCGCGGTAACATCGCCGTCGTTGGCGACGACGATCGGTACCGTCCCGTCGCCGATCTGGGCTGCAGCCCGGTCAAAGACGGTATGGACCAGCTTGCGAACTTCCTTCTCCCGGGGTACCTTGATGAACAGGGAGCTTACCATGGGGGCATTGCCGATGAACACACCGGCTGAGGAGACGCCAATGCCGTCCACGCGGGGCATTTTCGACGCCGCGGTCTGGAAAGCTTTGACGATCTCTTCAAAGTGATACTGGGGATCCGCCTGGGTCTTGGGATGCCAGACGACCTCTTCGGAATAGACGGTCTTGCCGTCGATCACGGCGGAAACCTTGCGGTCGGAGCCGCCCGCATCAAATCCGATGCGACAGCCTTCCATGTGTCCGCCTACGGAGACGGAGGCGTCGTTTTCTTTTGGGAAGGCGGAAGCGTCCGTACAGGTCACGATCTCGAAGCCGTTTTCAAAGACATCGGACATAAACTGCACATCAAACCAGCGCTTGCCGTTTTCGCCCTCGCCGTTTTCAAAATAGACATATTCCTTCGCCAGGCGTGCGGCAATGTCGTCCGCGCCCAGGATATACACCCGGAAGCCACCGATGGACCAGAGCAAAAACTTAACATAGCGCTCCACAAAGCGGAAATCCGCCTCGGCCATATCGGGCGTGCCGTAGATCTTGGCGTGGCGGACGGTGATCTTGCCTTTGTCCCGCTCCACCGCGATGGAAATGGGCTTGGAGGCGCCTTGCAGATAGGCGCGCATCCACGGCCCCAGCGGAATATAGCCGGGATCCAGCTCGGGCATGTTTTTTACAGAAAAGTCAATTCCAAGGTAACGCATGATTTATCTCTCCATATAGCTTGCTACGATTTGCTTCATTTGATCCCACTTGGCCTCCATATCCTGCACCAGCTTCAGCTGGGCCCGGGTACGGACGAGATTGTGGTCGGGGTACAGCGTCTTGAAGTAGTGGTCGGATTCCAGATAGTCCATCAGGAAGCGGGACGCCAGCTCCAGCGTGATAGTCTTAGCGCCAAGGGGCAACAGCTCGACCTCCCGCTCGGTGAGCGAATGACAGCCGTCCAGATAGCCCTTGGTATAAACCTCAAAACGATGCAGATCCAAGGACATACGGCTGAGCTCCTGCACATCCTCGGGTGCGGTAGCAGCGCCGAAGCGGATCGAATCACCAAAATCGAAGAGGCTGGAGCCTGGCATGACGGTGTCCAGGTCCAGAACGCACAGCGCCTTCCGGGTCCGAAGATCTAACAGGACATTATTGAGCTTGGTATCGTTGTGGGTGACCCGGAGGGGGATCTCTCCGCTTTCCAGCATGCGCTGGATCTTACCGGCCTCCTGCTCCCGCTCCATGAGGAAATCGACCTCACGCTTGACATATTGGAGCCGGTCACAGGCATCTTCGTCCATAGCGATGTGAAGCTGGCGAAAACGGTCCGGGGTATTGTGGAAATTGGGGATCGTTTCGTGGAGCGAGGCTGCAGGGAAATCCGCCAGCTGCTCCTGGAAGCGGCCAAAGGCCACGGCGCTTTCGTAGAAATCCGCATCCGTCTCCGGGGCCTCCAGGCAGAAGCCGCCGACAAACTCATAGCAGCGCCAGTAGCGATTCAGCTCGTCGCAATAGTAGTATTTTCCGTCCAGGGTGGGGATGAAATGCAGCACCTTGTTGGGATCATCTACCTTGGTTCGGATGTGCTCCGTCACGGCGATCACATTTTCCATCAGCTGCACCGGGTTTTTGAAGACATGCGTATTGATGCGCTGCAGGATATACTGTGCGCCGCAGGCCGTGGTGATCTGGAAGGTATAGTTGATATTGCCGTTTCCAAAGGTCTTGCAGGAAAGGGGTTGGCTTTTTATTTGAAATTGATAAATGGCTTGTTGCATGAGAACCTCCATGATTGGCGATTGAATCTACAAAAAAATGTGATTCATACCGATTTTCTCCAAAATCCTGTGTATTATAGCAGGCTATCGCAAAAAAAGCAATCCCTTTCTTTTAAAAACAGCCCTCTACCAGATTTTGCGTCCGATAGAGCTGTGCAAACACGCCTTCCCGGGCCAGCAATTCTTCTCTTGTCCCCTGCTCGCGGATCACGCCGTCGGCAATCACGATCACGCGGTGGGCCGCGTGGATCGTGGAAAGTCTGTGCGCAATGATCAAAGTGGTGCGTCCTTTTGCAAGCGCGTCAAAGGCCTTCTGAATCTTGGCCTCCGTGATGCTGTCCAGGGCTGAGGTGGCCTCGTCCAGGATCAGAATGGGCGGGTTTTTCAGAAAAATCCGGGCAATTGAAATGCGCTGCTTCTGGCCGCCGGAGAGCAGGGTCCCCCGCTCGCCCACATAGGTGTCAAAGCCATCCGGCATATGCATGATATCCTCGTAGATCTCCGCCCGCTTTGCGGCCTCCACCACATCCTCGAAGGATGCGCCAGGCCTGCCGTAGCGGATGTTTTCCAGCACCGTATCCGCGAAGAGGAAGACATCCTGCTGCACGATGCCGATGTTGGAGCGGAGCGAACGCTGTGTGACAGAGCGGATGTCCAGCCCGTCCACACAAATGGTCCCGCCCGTTGCCTCGTAGAAGCGCGGAATGAGCTGGCACAGGGTCGTCTTGCCGCCGCCGGAGGGCCCCACCACCGCGACGGTCTCTCCAGCCGGAATATCCAGGCTCACATCCTTCAGAACAGGCAGCTCTTCCTTGTAGGAGAAGTTGACATGCTCCAGCTTGAGCGCGCCGCGGACACTGCTCAGCTCCACCGCACCCGGCGCGTCCTGCACGCTGGGCTCTGTGCGCATGACTTCAGCGAAGCGGTGCAGGCCCGCAAAGCCGTTGGCCAGCATTTCAGACAGCGCCGCGATCTTTCGGATCGGGTTGACGAAGGTTCCGACATAGAGGGAAAAGGTGATGATATCGCGGTAGTCCATTTGCTCCTTCATGATGAGCCAGCCGCCCAGGGCAATCACCACCACATTCAGAATGGAGGTAAAGAACTCCATGGAGGCGTGGAAAATGCCCATTTCCTTGTGGAACTCCCGCTTGGAGATTTTAAAGCGCTCGTTGGAGTGGACAAACTTCTCATACTCGGCTCCCTCGTTGGCAAAGGCCTTGGAGGTGCGGAAGCCGGAAAGGGAGGATTCGATGTCCGCATTGATGCCGGCCGTCCTCTGCTTGACCATCTTGGAGACCTTGGACATTTTCCGGCGGCGCAGGATAATGACCGACATGCAGACCGGGAACATGAGGCAGACCACCAGGGCCAGCTTCCACTGGACCGTAAACATGATGATGATCGCGCCAATGACTGTTAGCACGGAGGTGAACAGGTCCTCCGGGCCGTGATGGGCCAGCTCTGTGATCTCAAACAGGTCGCTGGTCAAGCGGCTCATGAGCTGGCCGGTTCTGTTTTGGTCGTAGTAGCTAAAGCTGAGCGACTGCAGATGGCTGAACAAGTCCCGACGGATATCCGCCTCGACGCGAATGCCGAAGGTATGGCCCCAATAGGCAATCACGAACTGCAAAAAAGAGCGCAGCAGATAGCACAAAAACATCACTGCCATGATCACAAAAAACACTTTGTATTCCTTGCCCGGCAAAAGCTCGTACAGGGCGTTCCGCGTCACAAGCGGGAAGGCGAGATCAATGGCAGAAACCAGAAACGCGCAGCTCATATCCAGCAAAAACAGCCGCAGATGCGGCTTGAAATAGCGCAAAAAGATTCCCAGCAGGGAGCGTTGTTGAAAATCTTTGGTCTGCATATCAGTATTCTTCCTTTACAATATTTTGGATCCAAATGCCGCTTCGAATCATGCCAAAGCCAATCAAGGCCTTGATCAGCTCCAGTCCCTCACAGCAGAAGAACAGCCATACAATGGGCAGCGTCGTAAATCTGGAGAGCACAAAGGCCACCGGAGCGACCACCACGCAGGAGAAAACAGAGTCAAACAGGAAGGTCACCAAGGTTTTCCCGCCGGAGCGAAGGGTAAAATAGGCGGCGTTGGTATAGGTTTTGACAGGCATCAGAACGGCGCTGATCAGAATAAAGCGCGTCGCCAGAGCGCGAATCTCCGGCTCTGTGTTATAAATGTGCGGGAATGCGCCGGAAACGGCAGCCATGGCTCCGCCGAATACCAGGCAGAGCAGTTCTGAGAACACGATCAGCTTCCGGTCACTGTCCCTGGCCTCCTCCGTCTTGCCCGCACCGAGGAGCTGCCCCACCAGGATCCCGATCGACGCGCCCATAGCGATAAAGCACACATTGAAGACATTGCCCAGCGTAAAGGCAATATTGGTGGCGGAAACCACATCATAGGAGCGCAGCGAGTAGCTCTGCAGGAGCAGGGCCTGCCCAAGCGCCCAGAGCGTCTCGTTTAAGATCAACGGCGCGCCGCGGCGGGCGATCTCCCCGGCCAAATGGCCCGGGATGCGCAGGCTGTGCCAGATGCCCCGGAAATAGGGCGCTTTTTGGGGACTCCGGTGCGCCCACCCTACGACGATGGCGGCCTCCACATAGCGGGAGATCACCGTGGCAATGGCCGCTCCGTCGGCGTCCAGCCGGGGCAGGCCCAGCTTGCCGAATATCAACAGCCAGTTGCAGACGAAATTGACGCCCACAGCCACCAGTCCGGCAGTCATGGGCGGAACCGTCTGCCCCGCTTCGCGGAGCGTCCCGGCGTAGCACGCGGCGACAGCAAAGGCGGGCAAGCCCAGCAGCATAATGTGCAGGTAGCTCTGCCCGCAGCGGATGCTCTCGGTAATGTCGGTTGCCTCCCCTTCTCCGCGCAGGTAGAGTTCCATGAGCGGACGGCCAAAGCCGAGAAAAACGCCGACTCCCAGGGCCAGGATCGCCGCGCATTCCAGGATCTTGAAGCGGAAGGCGTGACGAACGCCTTCCATATCGCCTTTTCCGTAGAATTGCGCACCGAAGATCCCGGCCCCGGAGACCGCGCCGAAAACAGCAAGATTGAATACAAACAAAAGCGTGTTGGCGATGGAGACGCCGGTCATCTGGACCGTCCCCACCCGGCCCACCATGATGTTGTCCAGCATGGCCACAAAATTGGTAATGCCGTTTTGGATCATGATGGGCAGGGCAACGGAGAGGGCGGTCCGGTAAAACCGGCGGTCGCCAAAATAACGATTGGCCCGCATAGATGAATGAGCAGATCTCAAAAGCTTACAGGCGTTCCAGGACAGCCAGGAGGTATTTCCAGGTCCGGGCGGTGGAAGCAATGTTCAAGCGCTCGCGGGTGGTATGGATATCCTGCATATCCGGGCCGAAGGAGACACAATCCAGACCGGGCAGCTTGCCGGAGAACAGGCCGCATTCCAGACCGGCGTGAATGGCCTCCACCACGGGCTTGCGGCCGTAGAGCGTCTCAAAGGTTTCTACCATCCGGTCGCGGAGCGGAGAATCCTTGCGGTACTCCCAGGCGGGATAGTCGCCGTGCTGGCTGTAGGCCGCGCCGTACTTTACCGCGATGGCCTTGAGCTGTTCTGTAAGCGCCGTCTTTTCGTCGTTGACAGAGGAGCGGACGGAGAAGGACATGGAGACCATCCCGTCCTCCGTCTTGAGAATGCCGAGGTTCAGAGAAGTCTGAACAAGGCCCTCCATATCCTTGCTCCAGGACTGAATGCCGTTGGGCAGTTCGTTGAGCATGCCAACTACCTTCCGGGTGGAGGCAATGTTCATGGCTTTGCCGCGGCAGACACAGGCTTCGCTGGAGATCTTGGCCTTTTCTTCTTCCTTCGGCATCGCCTTCAGAAGCTCGTCGGCGATCTTGTCGATGTCTGCCAGCGCATCGTCCAGGCGGTTTTCGGCCACGATGATCTTTGCCATGGTGTAGCGGGGGATGGCGTTGTCCTTCTGCCCGCCGCGCACATAGACCAGGCGGTAGGGCATCCGTTTCAACAGCTGCTCCAGCAGTTCGCCCATGACCTTGTTGGAGTTGGCGCGGCCCTTGTGGATCTCCGCACCGCTGTGACCGCCGACCAGGCCGTCCACATAGATGTGAATGCCCTTGCCCTCGGCCTTGTCGATGGTGACAGGCAGCTCCAGGTCGGAGCGTGCGCCGCCGGCACAGCTTACCGTCAAGACGCCCTCATTTTCGGAGTCACAGTTGAGGAAGACGCGGCCCTGCAGCAGCGCGGGGTCCAGGGCGGCGGCGCCCTCCATGCCGATCTCCTCGTCCACGGTGAAGACGCACTCCAGCGGCGGGTGGGGAATGTCGTTGGCTTCCAGGATCGCCAGGGCGTAGGCTACGGCGATGCCGTCGTCGCCGCCGAGGGTGGTGCCCTCCGCCCAGATGTTTTCTCCATCGGTGTGCAGATCCAGCGGGTCTTTGGTAAAGTCGATGGGGCTGTCCTTGGTCTTTTCGGCCACCATGTCCATGTGGCCCTGCAGGATCACCACGGGATGCTGCTCATAGCCGGGAGCGCCGTCCTTGTAGATGACAACATTGTTCACTTCGTCCTGCACATAGCGCAAGCCGTGCGCCTTGGCAAAAGAGACCAGATAGTCACTGATCGGCTTCGTGTTGCGGGAGCCGTGGGGGATCTTGCAGATCTCCTCAAAATAGTACAGGGCCCGTTCGGGCTGCAGTCCGTTCAAAACGCGGTTTTCCATGTTCAATTCCTCCCAAATCATTAAAAATCTTTCGTGTCATACATTCTACAACATTTCCCGCTCAAGTGCAAGGAGAGAAATACAAATCATTGCGTCTTTTTATAAAAAACCGACCGTCTCCGCTGTGGAAACGGTCGGTTCCTTTGGGCGTTGCCGGAAAGGACAGGGAGCAGAGAGCAGTCACCAGTCACCAGAAACCGGGGCCTGTCGCTCCTCGCTTCCCCTATTGCCTATTGCCTGTTGCCTGTTGCTCATTGCCTGCCTTTATTTGGCCGACAGCTCCACCCGGTGGCGAAGAATGGTCCAGGGCGGAACCGCACAGGGCAGGCGCATGGAGAAGGTCATTTGCGGCGTGCGGACCTCCTGCAGCGTCTCCCCTTCCGGCGTTGTAAATTCCCCCGCGCAAAAGGCGAAGGGCCGCAAATCGGGGCCGACGGCCTCGATCTCGTCGCCGGTGCAGAATTTGTTGCGCAAGCTCAGCGTTGCGTTTCCTGCTTCATCGCAATCCGTGACGATGGCCACCACCTGGTATTCCCGGATATAGCGGGAATTCTCATAGTACTGCCCAGGCTCGCCGTAGAAGAAGCCGGTGGAGTAATGACGGTGGGAGACCTTCTCCACTTCATCCCGCCAGACCCGGTCGATGGGACGGCCTGCCGCCAGGTCGTCCAGGACATGGCGGTAGGCTCCCGTCACAATGGCGGCATAGTAGGCGGATTTTGCCCTGCCCTCGATCTTGATGCAGTCCACGCCCACGCGCATTAGGTCGTCCAGGTGGTCGATCATGCACATGTCGCGGGAGTTCATGATGTAGGTGCCCTTCTCATCCTCAAAGACCGGGAAGTATTCGCCGGGGCGCTTTTCCTCCATCAGATAGTACTGATAGCGGCAGGGCTGGGCGCAAGCGCCGCGGTTGGAATCCCGGCCCGTCATATAGTTGGAGAGCAGACAGCGGCCGGAATAGGAGACGCACATGGCCCCGTGGGCAAAGGTCTCGATTTCGAGGGAGGCGGGGGTTCTGGCGCGAATCTCCGCGATCTCGTCCAGAGAAAGCTCCCGGGCCAGGACGACCCGCTTCGCGCCGAGCTCGTGCCAGGCGGTCGCGGCGGCATAGTTGGCAATCGAAGCCTGGGTGGAAACATGCAGCTCACAGCGGGGGGCGTATCGCTGTGCCATGCGAAAGACGCCCAGGTCCGCCACGATAAGCGCGTCCACCCCACAGGCATTCAGCAGCTCCAGATGGGCGGGAAGCCCTTTCAGTTCCTCTCCCCGGGCCATGGTGTTGACCGTCACATGGACCCGGACCCCGTGGTCGTGGGCCAGCTTCACTGCGATCGGCAGTTCCTCCGCTGTGAAGTTTCCGGCAAAGGAGCGCATTCCAAAGCTGGTCCCGGCCAGATAGACCGCGTCCGCGCCGTAGCGCACCGCCATATTCAGTTTTTCCATATCGCCCGCCGGGGCGAGCAGTTCCATTTTTTTCATTTTGTTCTCTCTGTTTGTTTCTTGCCTGTGCGGCAGATTTGTCCGTTCCTCAGTCCGGCAGGATCGGTTCAAAATCATCGGAATTGACGAACTCGTTAAAATCCTCCGCGTTTTCAAAGAAATGGTTGACCCCGTCAATGCCGGTGGCAAAATAATAGTATTCTGTTTCGTCGGGGTACAGGACGGCACGGATGGAGCTCAGGCCGGGGTTGCAGATCGGTCCTGCAGGCAGTCCGGAATACAAGCGGGTGTTATAGGGGCTGTCCAACTCCGTAGAGAATGTGGTTCCCATGAGCTTTGCGCCGTAGGTGATGGTGGAGTCCATGCCAAGATAGGGCACTTCCCAATTGTTTAGACGGTTGTACATGACAGAGGCGATCGTGGGGCGCTCTTTGTCGTTGGCCGCCTCTCCCTCCACGATAGACGCCATGGTCAATATCTGCCGCATGGAATAGCCGCTGGAGCGGATCGCCGCCAGGTCTTCTTCGTTCAAAACATCCTCAAAGTTTGAAAGCAGACGATCCAACACATTTTGCGGCTCATCCATCAGATAGAACTCGTAGGTATCCGGGAAGAGATAGCCCTCCAGCCGATTGGAGCTGCCAAAGGGAATTGTTTTCAGAAAGCTGTAGTTGAAATCATATTCTGCAGCAGCCTCTTCCAGCTTTTCTCGGGAGCAGACGCCGTTTTTCTCCAAAAGGTCAAAAATGTCAAAGCTGTCCGCGCCTTCGACGATCATCAGTGTGATCGTCTCGCGGGACCCGGCGCTGGCCATGAGATTATTTACCAGCGCATGATAGTCATAGGTCAAATTGATGGTATAGACGCCCGGGTCGAAATAATGCTCGGAGCCGCTGAACTTGCAGTACAGCTTGAACAGCCACTCATATTCGATCGCTCCGACTTCCTTGAGCGTCGCGGCGATATCGTCCAAATCGTCCGTCGCGTTGATGATGACCTCCACATTCTCGTCGGAACGGGTGAGGGCCAGCACATCGTCCGCCCATTTCCAACCCAGTTGCGCCGCAAGGTTTCCAAGCCCCACCGCAATGGCGACAAAAAGCGCGATCCAGACCAGGCGGGGAAACCGGAAGCGCTTCAAGTGCCTGGGCCGCTTGGTCTTCCGGGCGGGCGCTTCGGCCGCCGGTTCCCGATAGTCGCCGTAATCGTCAAAGGCGCTGCCAAAATCCGGGGTGAAGGTTTGTGTTGCCTCCAGCTCCTGTTTGTTTTGATCATTCGGCAAGCTTGTTCCCCCCTATATAGACGACCTGCTTTGCGATCCGTTTGGCTTCCTTCGGCCCCTTGAGCGCGGTGATGAGGCTGAGCGCAAAGTCGACGGAGACTCCGGCGGCCCGGGCTGTGATCAGTCTGCCGCTGCACACCACATTGGCGTCTTGGATCCGGGCGCTCCCCATCTCCCGCTCCATGCCGGGATAGCAGACAGCGGGAGCCTCCCCTACGATCCCCAGCTTGGCGAGGATCGTCGGCGCGGCACAGATAGCGCAAACATACTTGCCCGCCTCCCAGGCCTGCTGAATCAGCGCAAGGGCCGCGCCGCTGTCCAGAATGGACTGCACGCCCTTCAAGCCGCCGGGCAGGATCAGCATATCCGTAGATTCCATTTGCACCGCGTCCAAAGGCAGATCGGCCCGGACGGTGATTTTGTGCGAGCCGACGATTTCCATGCCGTTTACGCCCACCAGAGCAACTTCCAGTCCGGCCCGCCGCAGCAGATCGCAGGGCGTAAGGGCCTCGATTTCCTCAAAGCCAGTACCCAAGAGAATATAAACCATGATCATGTCCTCCTAAAATATGACGCATTCCATGCACAACAGGTATTTCTGAAAAATCAATCCATGTGCGTTTTTTCGAATAGCTCTTTCAAAGATCGCTTTCAACCCAAAATAACCCGCACCCGGGCATAGATCTCCTCATGGATCTCTTCCATGGGCCGCAGCTGTCCGTCTTTGGCGCAAGGGATCACGGTCCAGCCGTAACAAGCCGCTGCTGCCAGACCGGTCTTGCGGCACAGACGAAGATAGTCCAGATCCTTTTCGTGAATGTCCGCGTGGGTGTGAGTGTCGGATTCCCGCTTGCGCATCAGCGCCTCGCTCAGCTCCGTCGGCATATCCAGATAGATCACCAGCTCCGGCAATGGCAGGCCCAGACGGACATGCTCCAGGTCATGGAGCCAGTGGAAGAAATCCGGACGCGCTTCATCCGGGAGCTTGGCCCCCTGGTGAACGGCGTTGGAGCTGGTGTAGCGGTCCGAGAGGATCAGACCGCCGTTCCGATAATATTCACCCCAGTCCTTCCGGAAAGAGGCGTAGCGATCCACAGCATAGAATGTTGAGGCCGCATAGGCGTTCACATCCTCCGGCTTTTCGCCGAACTCTCCGCTCAGGTACATGCGGATCAAGGCCGAGGACGGCTCAGAATAGCGGGGAAAGACAATGGTGCGAAACTCTGTTTTCTCCCGCTCCAAGCGTTTCGTGAGCAAGCGGAATTGCGTAGACTTTCCAGAGCCGTCCGGCCCCTCAAATACAATTAATTTGCCCATATTGTTCTCCTATTGCCTGCTGCCGATCGCCTTCACCACATACTTCGGCAGACGCATCATACGGCCGATACGCTTGGGTTCTTTGCACAGGCGGTAGAACCATTCGAGCTGGCATTTGATCATCCAGTCCGGGGCGCGCTTGACATTCCCGGCAAAGCCGTCCAGACTGCCGCCAAGGCCGGCCATCAGCCGCACGGTGGGCAGCTCGTCCCGGTGGGCAAACATGAAGCGCTCCTGCTTTGGCGCGCCGAGGCAGACGAATACGGCCTCCGCCTTTGCCTCGTTGATTGCTGCCACCACAGGGGCCTCATCCTTGAAATAGCCGTCCGCTGTCCCACAGACGACGAGGCCGGGCGCTTTTTCCTTCATTTTGACCGCCGCCTGCTCCGCCACGCCGGGCTTGCTGCCCAGCAGATAGAGCCGCGTGCCCCGTCTGGCAAAGACCTGGAGCATATTTGCGGCAAAGTCAATGCCCGCCACCTTGCTTTTCAACGGGGTCTTCCGAAGCTTTGCGGCCAGAATGACACCCGCGCCGTCGGGCAGCATCAGATCCGCGCCGTTGAGCATGGCGCAAAGCGCCGGATCCTGAGAGGCGTCGTAGCCGATCTCCGCGTTCGGCGTCACCACGATGGCGGCTTTGCTGCCATCCAGAAAGCCCTCGCCGATGCGCAGTGCCTCGTCCATGGTCACATTGTCGAACTTTAATCCAAGAATATCTGTTTTCATTGTCTCATCCCTAATATCATTGTGCAAAATCCTTCATGATATTATACCAAAAACCAGCTTGAACATCAAGTAAAATCTTTCGACGCTGAGAATTCGTTTCCTTTCGGGACGAGCGTATTTCACAGAATTGTTTTGAAGAAGAATATGTTGGGGCTTGCGATCAACAGATGCTGGCAAGTCTGAGCACGATTGCAACCAGAAGTGTACCCACCAGGCACCAGTTAAAAGCCGCGTCGGCCTTCTGCTGCCGTTCCTCAGCTGTTTGACAGTGGCGCATGCCATAACAGTTTGCCAGCGCAGCGATACCGGGAAGCACTGTGAACAGAAGCGTTACCACTGCCCAGGCTACAAGCCAGTTCCAGTAACAGCGCGGCAGAGGCTGAAGCGCTGATCCCGCGATGTTTTTCTCCAAAGCAAGGTTTCTTTCCATGATTTCTTCCTCCCGTTTTTTTCCGCCGTTTTCAGGATCCGGCAGCGTTTCCAATTGTTTCTGATAATAAGACGAAAAAAAGAGGAAAAAGGTTTACGGTTTTTAAAATATTTTTTTCAATTCCATTTACAAACCGACAAGTTTCTGCTATATTAGAGTTGTCAAAATACGGGACGATCGTCCCTTTGATTAGGAGGTAATTCCCTTGCAAAGAAAATTCAAGACGATGGACGGCAACACCGCTGCCGCTCACGTCAGCTACGCCTTCACCGAAGTCGCTGGCATCTACCCCATCACGCCTTCCAGCCCCATGGCCGACTATGTGGACCAGTGGTCTGCCCAGGGCCGTGAGAACATCTTCGGCAACCGGGTCAAGGTCGTAGAGATGCAGTCCGAGGCCGGCGCTGCCGGTACCGTCCACGGCTCTTTGGCCGCTGGCGCTCTGACCACCACCTACACCGCTTCCCAGGGCCTGCTGCTCATGATCCCCAACATGTACAAGATCGCGGGCGAGCTGCTCCCCGGTGTGTTCCATGTCTCCGCCCGTACCGTCTCCACCCATGCGCTGAACATCTTCGGCGATCACTCCGATGTCTACGCCTGCCGTCAGACTGGCTTCGCAATGCTTTGCGAGACCAACCCTCAGGAAGTCATGGATCTGAGCGCCGTGGCGCACCTGGCCGCCATCAAGGGCCGCGTCCCCTTCATCAACTTCTTTGACGGCTTCCGCACCTCCCACGAGATCCAGAAGATCGCCATCTGGGATTACAAGGACCTCAAGGATATGTGCGACATGAAGGCTGTTGAGGAGTTCCGTCAGCATTGCCTGAACCCCAACCGTCCCTCCATGCGCGGTTCTCACGAGAACGGTGACATCTTCTTCCAGCACCGTGAGGCCAGCAACAAGTACTACAACGCCCTGCCCGCTATCGTTGAGACCTACATGAAGAAGGTCAACAAGAAGCTCGGCACCGACTACCAGCTGTTCAACTACTACGGCGCTCCCGACGCTGACCGCGTCATCGTCGCCATGGGCTCCATCAACGACGTGGCCGAGGAAGTCATCGACTACCTCAACGCCCACGGCCAGAAGGTCGGCCTGGTCAAGGTCCGCCTGTTCCGGCCCTTCGTGCCTGAGAAGCTCATCGCCGCCATCCCCGAGACCGCCAAGAAGATCGCCGTTCTGGACCGCACCAAGGAGCCCGGCTCCCAGGG
>JAFOKO010000041.1 GCA_017419715.1 Oscillospiraceae bacterium
CTCTGTGGGGCAGACGGGGCTCGCCGCAGTGGGGGCAAGCGACCACGCCGGGAACGGACAGCTTCCAGTGGGAGCTGCGTCTCTTGTCGCGTCTTGCTTTGGAAACTTTTCTCTTAGGAACAGCCATGGTGACACCTCCTCAGTCTGAATGCCTCTAAGGCAATGATTTACTTCTTGAGCAGCTGCTTTAACACAGCCAGGCGGGGATCCGCCTCAGGCTTACAGTCGCAGGGACCGTCATTGAGATCTTTGCCGCACCGGCAGCACAGGCCCTTGCAGTCTTCCTTGCACAGGAACTTGCTGTCCATGCTCAGGACGAATGTGGTGGTCACGATATCGTCCAGATCCGCACAGCCGTCTTCCAGCAGGAAGAGCCAGGGATCTTCCTCGCCGTCGTCGTTCGCCAGGAATTCCGCCAAGACCGCATGAAGTGGAAACTCCACAGGCTTCTCCACCGGTCTGGCACAGCGGTCACAAGTACCGTGCAGCGTGGTGCAAACTGAACCGCTGAGCACATAGACGCCAGCCGTGTTGCGCACCTCGCCGGAAGCCACAACGGGCTCCGTGACGGGGCAGCAGCTGCCAAACATCATTTCATGCAGATCCAGATTGACCGCAAAGGGAATCGAGCCACCGGGGTTATCTTTGAGAACGGACAAATTCAGCAGCATCGGACTCTCCTAATCTCATAGTCATGCACGCAATATTATAACGACGAAATGGGCTTTTGTCAAACATTTTTTTATGTTTTTTATTTTTTTCTGATCCATTCAGGATGCGGATCACATTTTCTTCACATAGAAGAAGATCGCGGCGGCGATCAGCACGAGGCCAATGATTTTGAGGATCGTCTTGCCGATCTTGAGGCCGACGAAGAGCAGGACCACTGCCACCACGGAAGTCGGCAAAGCAGCGGTATAGGTTTTTACGAGATCTACAATAGAATCAATCATGTATTTGCGTTCCTTACTCCAAAAGATTTTGTGGTGGGCTATCATACGCCCAGAAAGTATGTCAAAAGTGCAACACAAGAGATCGCAAAGCCGATTTTGACCAGCATTTTGTCATTGTCCCGCTTGCCCTTGGACCAGACGCCCATGGAAACCAGCGCCAATGCAATGGTCACGGGATGGGCAGTAAGAGCCCCCATTCGATTGCCTCCTTACCGTTTTATTTCCGCCCAGAGCCAGGGATACCGGTCGCGGACGGTTTCGATCAGATCCCGAAGCGACTCGGGCAGGGATGAAAGCGCATCGTCCCCCAGCTCCCGCTCCCCCTCCGCAAGCCGAAGCCGGAGCCTGCCGTCCGGCAGGAAGCAGAAGCCGAAGTTGGCGGAATCCGCAAAGGCCTCCGCCGTGTGGAACAGCGTCAACTTGTCCTTGCAGGGCTGGGAAGCGTAGGGACAAAACGCGGTGCAGTTGCCGCATTCGTTGCACAGCGCGTCCAGGTGCAGGATCTGGACAGAGCCGTCCGAGAGCATAATCGCGGCGTTGGCCCGGTTGGGGCAGACATCCACGCAGTTTTCACAGACGGTATTGCAGTGCAGGCAGCGGCTTCCTTCCAGCGCGGCAGCTCCGGCCGGAGCCAGAACGCCCTTGCGAGCTACAGCCTCCGCACGCAAGACCCGTGCCGCCTCCGGCACGGCGTATGCAAGGGGCGCGCCGATCACTGCCTCGGCAAAGCGCGCCGCATCGGCAATGCCCTCCACCACGGTGGCAGGGCCCCGGAGGGCGTCGCCGCCGGCGTAGACCTGTTCCAGATTGGTTTGGAAGTCGGGACGGCCCTTGGCGTTCAGCTTCACCCCGGAGGCCTCGAAGGCGGTGGGATCGACCTGCTCTCCAATGGCGGAGATCACCAGGTCACAGGGGATCTCCAGCAGCGTCCCGGTGGGGATCGGGCTCCGGCGGCCAGAAGCGTCGGGCGCGCCCAGCTGCATGGTCTCATAGATCAGCTTGCCGTTCTCCTGCTTCACCGGAGCGGCCAGCTCCAGGAAGCGGACGCCATCGGCCAGGGCCAGCTCCAGCTCATGGGGATCGGCGGGCATGTAGCGCTTCGTGCGGCGGTAGACCAGGGTGACGGAATCCGCCCCGCTTCGAACTGCCAGTCGTGCCGCGTCCATGGCGGTGTTGCCGCCGCCGATCACGACCACATGACCCAGCTCCGACGCATCCACGCCAGACTTCCGGGACTTCATCCAGGCAATGACAGGCTTGACATTGCCGGACAACTCCAGCTGGCCGGGCTTCCAGGCCCCAACGGCGAAGAAGACATGGGTATAGCCCTGGGCCTTGAGCACCGACACCGGGGGCGCCTGGGTATTGGTGCGAATCTCCGCGCCATAGGCGGCGATCAGGGCAACATCCCGCTCAATGGTCGCCTCGGAAATGCGGAAGCCGGGGATCACCTGGCGGACAATGCCGCCCAGCTTGGCTTCCCGCTCAAAGAGCGTGCAGGCGATCCCGGCCCGGCTCAGGAAGTAGGCCGCCGCCATTCCCGTGGGGCCGCCGCCCACGATGGCAACGCGCTTGTCCGGGACGGGCTTGGGCATCGAAAGAGAACGCATCAGCCCGACAAAGCCCCGCTCGGCAGCCAGGAGCTTGACGGCGCGAATGCGAACGGGATCCTCGTAGAAGCTCCGGGAACACTTGCTCATGCAGCGGTGGGCACAAATCGTGCCCGTGATAAAAGGAAGCGGGTTCTTTTCCACGATGAGGCGCAAAGCCTCTTCGTAGTCTCCCTTTTCGCACAGCGCAAGATACTCGGGAATGTCCTGGTGGATGGGACAGCCGCCCTCACAGGGCGCTTCAAAGCAGTTGAACCAGGGCACCGGCTCCTCCGACTTCCGGCTGGGCAGAGGCTTTACCGGCTTGATGTGGCGGGGGTCAAAATGACAGGCTTCGCTAAGGGCCGCGACGGCCCCCGTGTCGGTGCCGGAGAAGGGGGCAAAGGGCAGCGCCGCCACCTTCTCACACAACTGGGCCAGCCGATTGTAGCCGCCGGGCTTGAGGATCGTGGTGGCCATGGTGATGGGCCAGATCCCGGCGGAAAAGAGCTTATCGCAATTGAACCAGTCCGCGCCGCCCGCATAAGAGATCCGTAAGCTGCCTCCAAACTGGCGGGAAAACCGGCTGCACATCTCAATGGTCAAGGGGAAGAGGGCCCGGCCGGACATGTACATTTCATCGTTGGGCAGTTCGCCCCGGGTGGTGTCCACCGGGAAGGTATTGGAGAGCTTGAGGCCAAATTCCAGTCCCTTCTCTCCTGCCAGACGCCTCAGCCGCTCAAACATGGGGACGGCGTCGGCCCATTGCAGATCCTCGTTGAAGTGGTGTTCATCGAAGACGACATAGTCATAGCCCATCTGATCCAGAATCTCCCGGGCAGTCCGGTAGCCCAGGATCGTTGGATTGCACTTGACAAAAGTGTGCAGGCCCTTTTCCCCGATCAGATAGCGGGCGATCCGCTCGATCTCGTCTGGCGGGCAGCCGTGGAGAGTGGAGAGCGTCACAGAACGGGAGATATGCGGGCTGATGGCGTCCACAAAGCTTGCATGGCCCGGGAACAGAGCGTTCAAAACCCGCTTGCATTCAAGAAACTGGGCTGTGGTGGAGGCGTCCTGCATGGCCTCCAGGAAGGCGTTCACCTTAGGTCCGCGAATGCCCTCCAGATCGTAGCCCACGGACATATTGAACACGAAGCCGTCCGGGTCTCCGAGGCCCCAGAGGCCGGTGAGCAGCTTCAACGCACACCAGGCCTTGATGTATTCATCCCGGGCCTGCTCCACGGTAAGCTCCGTGGACCACTCTTGATTATAGCCCTCGTCCTCCGCCAGGATGCAGGGCCGGGGCACGCAACGGGCCAACGCCTCGCCGTCCATTTTCTGGACGGTCTTGAGTTCAAAAAAGCGAGCGCCTGCCACATAGGCCGCAATCAGATTCTGGGCAAGCTGGCTGTTTGGCCCGGCTGCCGGGCCGAAGGGGGTCTCGATGGTCTCGCCGAAGATGGGGAGGGTCTTGTTTGTGTCTGCCTTGTAGAAGCGGCGAACGCCGAAGGCCGTTCCCGCCTGTTTATACTCCCCCAGAGCCCAGTGCATGAGCTGGTCAAAGGGGATCGGGTACATTCGTTCCGACATAGCGATACCTCCTGTCTTGGTGATTGGATGCGGACGGGCGGCGCGGACGCCGCCTGCCTACTGTTCTCCCGCCGCGTTGTAACTGCAGTGGTTCAGATCCCCCCAGAGCTTGCAGGCGGCCTCCAGGATGTGAGCGTTTCCAGCTTCCTCGTCGATGCCCACCAGCACGCCGTCTTGCATCAGAATTCTGCCTGCAGCGATGGTGGTGCGGCACTGGCGACCCGTCATGCCAAAGAGGATGTGGCCGTCTATGTTGGCGTCGGAGAAGGGCGTGAAGGGCTTATAGTCCATGACGATCACATCGGCAGCCGCGCCGGGCTTGAGCACGCCCAGCTCGTCCGGGAAGTATCTGGCGCCGATCTTCGCGTTGTTTTTAAAGAGCATATCCGTGACCTCGCACCAGCCCACATTGGGCAGGCAGGCATTCTGCCGCTGGGCGATCAGCGCCACCTTGACGGATTCCAGCATGTCGTTGGTATAGGCGTCGGTCCCCAGGCCCAGGAGGATCCCATTCTTGGAAAGCTGCAGCACCGGGCAGGTCCCCACGGCGTTGCCCATGTTGGATTCCGGATTGTTGACCACCATCGTTTCCGTGTTGCGGATCAGCTCGATCTCAGCGAAATTGACATGGATACAGTGGCCCAGGATGGTCTTGGGGCCGAGGATGCCGTGGTCGTGGAGGCGCTGAACAGGGCGGCGTCCGTAGTGCTGCAGGCTGTCGTAGACATCGTTCATGCCCTCGGAGACATGGATGTGATAGCCGGTCCTGCCGTTGTTGGCCGCGACCATGCGCTCAAAGGTCTTGTCGGAGAGGGTGAACAGCGCGTGGCCGCCAAACATGGCCGCCAGCATAGGGTCTTGTTCCCGCTGGCATGTGCTGATGAAATCCGCATTCTCCTGCACTGCCTGAAGGGCTTTCTCCTCCCCGTCGCGGTCGGAGACTTCGTAGCACAGGCAGGCCCGGAGCCCAAATCTCTTGGCTGATTCGGCGATGCTGTGCAAGCTGCCGGGGATCTCCCCGAAGGAGGCATGGTGATCAAAAATGGTGGTGACACCCTGCTTGATGCAGTCGATCATCAAGGCGTCGGCGGAGGCCCGGGTGCCCTCCAGGCTCAGCTTCCGGTCGATGGCCCACCACTGGCCGTCCAGCACCTCGTAGAAATTCGTCGCGTTGTAGCCCTTGATGGACAGGCCCCGGGCCAGGGCGGAATAGATATGGGTATGGGCGTTGATGAAGGCAGGCATGATGACACCGCCCCGTGCGTCGAGAAACTCCGCCGCCGGGTACTTGGCACGAAGCTCCGCTGTCGTCCCCCGATCCAGGATGGTCCTGCCCTGGATGACCACGCCGCCGTCTCGGAGATAGCCCAAGGCGGGGTCCCGGGTGATCAGTCTGCCGTTTGCAAGGATATACATGGCACGCTCCCCCTTTTGTTTTGTCATTCGTGGGCAAGTACGATTATACAAAAAAAGCCCCGGCTTTTCCATGTGCAAAGCCTCCAAAAATTACAGGCCGTTTTTGGGGCTTTTGCCAATCCCCGGCGCCTGATAACTCAGAGCTTTCTGAACAGGAGAACGAGCTGTTCCGGGCCTGCTTTCACCTCTGTTTCGTGCAATATTCCAGGCAACAAGCACTGCCCCATGCCGAACGATCTGTCGGCACGGGGCAGAAGAAAAAAGAAAAAATCAAACGCTGTACTTTTGCATATGCGCTTTAATTGCTTCGAACGAGGTGTCGCTGATATAATGCTCGATCCGGCAGGCATCCTCCGAGGCGGTCTGTTCGTCAACACCGAGATTCATCAGCAGCCTGGAAAGAACGGTATGCCGTTCATAGATCCGTTTTGCTTTCTCTGTCCCCGCCTCTGTGAGCTTCAGGTAGCCGGACTCGTCCATGAAAAGCATGCCATTCTTTTTCAGCAGACCAACGGCGCGGCTCACGGAGGGCTTAGAAAAGCCCATACGCTCTGCTACATCGATGCTACGAACGCTACTGGATTGTTGGGAAAGCACAAAAATCGTCTCCAAATACATTTCGCCGGATTCCTGCATCGCCATAAGTATGTCTCCCTCCTATTTTTACTACTAATTTACCATAAATTTTTTTAAAAATCAATGTTTTTAAAAAAAACGATTGACAAATAAGCAGAAGCTAACTATAATGCAGATGGTTAGTGAGCGCTAACTATTCATTTGCCGCAATAGTTAGCGAAAGCTAATACAATAAGAATGGAGGGAGAACATGATGCCTCTAAGTTTTGCAGAAATTGGGAAAAAGCAGATTATCAAGAAGTTGGGCGGAAGCCCGGAGGTCAAGAAGCATTTAGAGGATCTCGGCTTTCATGTTGGCGGAGAGATCAGCGTCGTCAATACGCTTGGTGGAAATCTGATTGTTAATGTAAAAGACAGCCGCGTTGCCGTTAGCAAGGAGCTGGCAAGTAAGATCATGATATAGAAAAGAGGGAAATGAATCAGATGAAAACACTCAGAGATGTCAAGATTGGAGAAACCGTTACGGTTGTGCGGCTCCATGGAGAGGGTGCGGTCAAGCGCCGCATTATGGACATGGGCATTACCAAGGGCGTTGAAATCTATGTCCGCAAGGTTGCGCCGCTGGGCGATCCGGTAGAGCTAACGGTCCGGGGCTACGAGCTGAGCCTGCGGAAGGCGGACGCTGAGATGATCGAGGTTCGATAAAAAACAGCGTTCGTCGCAAAACGAGGACTTCGTGTGAAAAAAGCATCAGAGACCAGTCACCAGGGGACGCGGGGTAGGCAAGCGTGGAATAAGCAATATAAGACGCGGGGCGGGGCGGGTTGCGGGCGGCCAATGGCCGCCCCTACGGGGTGCGTGCGATACAGGAAACAGCTTCGCTCCATTTTCTCCTACGGCACAGATACGCTTGGGGCGTCGAGGACGCCGCCCCCTACATTCCGCGTCTCCTATTGCCTATTGCCTAATGCCAATTGCCTGGTGTCTATTGCCTATCGCCCGGTGCAAATCACGCAACATGCGTTTGTTTTCAACCAGGTCCTCAAATTGCAACAAACACGAAAAAAATTTGCCCAGCGGTTAGAGTGCGCTAATCTGCTGGACTATGGAAAGGAAGAGCTTTATGAGCATTCGCATCGCCCTTGCGGGCAACCCGAACAGCGGCAAAACGACCCTCTTTAACGCGCTGACCGGGTCCAACCAATTCGTCGGCAACTGGCCCGGCGTCACGGTGGAGAAAAAGGAGGGCAAACTAAAAAAACACGACGATGTGCAGATCACAGACCTGCCCGGCATCTACTCCCTCTCCCCCTATACGCTGGAAGAGGTCGTGGCTCGAAATTATCTGATCGGAGAACGGCCAGACGCCATTCTGAACATCGTGGACGGCTCCAATCTGGAGCGAAATCTGTACTTAACCACACAGTTGACCGAGCTGGGTATTCCGGTGGTCGTTGCTATCAATATGATGGATGTGGTTCGCAAAAACGGAGACAAGATCGACACCAACCAGCTTTCCACGCAACTTGGCTGCCGGATCGTGGAGATCTCCGCCCTCAAGGGCGACGGGGTGCAGCAGGCGGCTGAAGCTGCCATTCAGGCCGCTAAAACGGGGAAGACCATACCGATGCACAGCTTCTCCGGCCCTGTGGAGCATGTGCTGGCCCACATTGAAGAACACGCGATTGCAAGACTGCCGGAGGAACAGCAGCGCTGGCACGCCATCAAGCTTTTTGAGCGGGACAGCAAGGCGATGGAGCAGCTGCATCTTTCCGACACGGTCCGCCGGGATGTGGAGCAACACATTGCTGAGGTGGAAAAAGAGCTGGACGACGATGCGGAGTCCATCATCACCAACGAGCGCTACATCTGGATCGGCAGCATCATCAAATCCTGCTACAAGAAGAAAAACAACGGAAAGCTTTCCAATTCTGATCGGATCGACAAGATCGTCACGAACCGCTGGCTGGGCCTGCCGATTTTTGCCATCGTGATGTTTGCGATCTATTGGATCGCAATGGTCGGCGTCGGCGCACCTGCCACCGACTGGGCCAACGACGGCCTCTTCGGAGACGGCTGGCACCTGCTTGGGATCGGTTCAAGCGAGGCGGAGGAAGCGGCCGATGACTACAGCGCCGCCGTCAACGCCATCAATGCCTACGGATACGAATTTGACCTGGAAGACGAAGCATTTGACGCGGATGCCCTGCTGGAAGAGGTCCAGGCAGATGCTTCCACAGAAAAAACCGCCGTTGTGGTCGTCGAGGACGAGGACACTCTGGAGGAATCCGAGTTGACCGTGTATTATGACGCCGTTCCCGACGGGGCGGACGAGGATTCCACCAACGCCATGAGCTTCCGCGACGCAGCAAGCTACTTTGCGGAAAACGGCTTTGACGAGCCCGATCCTGCCGATTACGGCGTCTGGGTTCCCGGCGTTCCGGTCCTGGTCGGCAAGCTGCTGGACGCGCTGAATGTCCCCGAGGAGGGCTGGCTGCGTGGCTTGATCCTGGACGGCAGTGTGGCTGGCGTCGGCGCGGTGCTGGGCTTCGTGCCCCAGATGCTGGTGCTGTTCTTCCTGCTGGCCTTTGTGGAGGCCTGCGGCTACATGGCCCGAATTGCCTTCGTGCTGGACCGCGTCTTCCGCCGCTTTGGCCTGTCCGGAAAGTCCTTCATTCCCATTCTGATCGGCACGGGCTGCGGCATCCCCGGCATTATGGCCTCCCGTACCATTGAAAACGAACGCGACCGCCGCATGACGGTCATGACCACCACCTTCATTCCCTGCGGCGCGAAGGTGCCCTTTATCGCCATGATCGCCGGCGCCATCTTCGGCGGCAGCGCGTGGATCTCCACCGGCGCCTATTTCCTGGGTATGGCGGCGATTATCGTCTCCGGCATTATTTTGAAGAAGACGAAGATGTTCGCGGGCGATCCGGCCCCCTTCGTCATGGAGCTGCCCGCCTATCACTGGCCCACGCTGTCCAATGTGCTCCGCTCCATGTGGGAGCGCGGCTGGTCCTTTATCAAGAAGGCCGGCACCATCATCCTGCTGTCCACCATTGTGATCTGGTTCCTCACCTTCTTCGGCTGGTCGGACGGCAGTTTCCGGATGCTGGGCGAGGACGAGATCGAATCCTCCATCCTGGCGCGGCTTGGCAGCGCCATTGCCTGGATCTTTGCTCCCTTGGGCTGGGGCAACTGGCAGGCCGCCGTCGCCTCTATTACGGGGCTGGTTGCAAAAGAGAATATCGTCGGCACCATGGGCATTCTTTACGGCGGCGGCGAGGGCGGCGCCTGGGCGAGCCTGGCTCGCGCCTTCACGCATCTGGCCGGCTTCAGCTTCCTGACCTTCAACCTGCTCTGCGCGCCCTGCTTCGCGGCGATGGGTGCCATCAAGCGCGAGATGAACAACCGTAAGTGGACCTGGTTTGCCATTGGCTATGAGTGCGGCTTTGCCTATCTGGTCGCCCTTGCGATCTACCAGATCGGTTCGATCTTCAGCGCGGAGGTTTCTGTCAATGTCATCGGCCTGATCGTCGCGGTGGCGGCAGTGGCCTTTGGCGCGTATATGCTGGTGCGGCCCTACAAGGAGGCTACCACGCTTACGAAAAAGGTCACAGTCAAGTGACAAGAAGGAATCGCGAAAAAGATTTATTTGTGTTGAAAGGAGTTGCTTCAAATGTGGGCTTGGCTTCAAAACAATATCGGATCAATCGTGGTCATATTGTTTCTCCTGGCGGTGGTTGCTTTGATCGTGCGGCGCTTGATTCTGGATAAGAAGGCGGGCAAGCACATCTGCGGCGGCTCCTGCGGCTCTTGCGGGGGCGGCTGTGGCGCTTGCCCCATGCAGGGGCAGTGCCACGGCAAGTAAACCAAGCCGGGCCCACGGGAGTGCCTGTGGGTTCGGCTTTTTCACCGATGAGGCGCGAACGCTTCAAAATATACTAACAAAAAACAGGAGGCAAAGATTATGAAGTTAAACGGTAAAATTGGATTGTTTGTGATGGGAACGCTGTTTGGCTCGGCGGGTTTAAAGCTTCTGGCAAGCAAGGATGCGCGCAAGCTTTACACCCATGTTACCGCGGCGACCCTTCGCTGCAAGAAAGAAGTCATGCGCAATGTGGACGAGGTACAGGCGGCCTGCGCCGACATTTTGGCGGACGCAAAGCAGATCAACACCGAACGCGAGCGCGCTGAGGAAGCATGTTATGTGGAAGACAGCGCCGAGGAAGCAGAACAGGCATGAGATTTCAAATACTGCATCGTTCTCCCGGTCGGATTCGCTTGCGTGCTTGCGTGAAGCGCATGGAAGCAGAGCAGGCGGATCTTCTGGAGGCCTGGCTGCTGGCGCAGCCGGAGGTGGACCGCGTCAGCGTGCAGGAGAACATCTGCTCTGTAACGGTGGTCTATCATGGCTCTGAGCTGTGTATTACGCAGCGATTGGCGGCATTTTCCTATGCAGGGGCGGCGTCTTCCCTACCGCCCCTGCATCACAGCAGCCGCGCCATGAATCAGGAATACAAAGAAAAGCTTGTTTTCATGGTACTTCGCCACTATCTCAAGAAGTGGTTTCTGCCAACACCGCTGCGCATTGCCATCGGTGTTGGTCAGTCCATGCCCCGTATTTTCTGCGCGGTCAAAACCCTGCTGGCTGGGCGGCTTACAGTGGAAGTGCTGGATGGCACGGCCATCGGCGTTTCACAGCTCACCGGTGACTTTGCCACAGCTGCCTCGGTGCAGTTTCTGCTTCGCTTGGGCGAGACGCTGGAGGAGTGGACACACAAGCGTTCCGTAGAGAACCTGGCCAGAAGCATGTCCCTGCAAGTGGATGCTGTCTGGAAGCTGGAGGAGGACGGCCGGCAGACGCTGGCGCCGCTTGCTTCCGTCAAGCCGGGTGATCTGGTCATGGTTCACACGGGCCATGTACTCCCACTGGACGGAATTTTGGAAAGCGGCGAGGTCATGCTCAATCAGGCTTCGCTCACCGGCGAATCCGTCCCCGTGGCCAAGCGGCCCGGTGCGGCGGTCTACGCCGGTTCCGTGGTAGAAGAGGGCAACTGTGTTCTGCGGGTGACAAGCGCGGCGGGAGAAAATCGCTATGATCGCATTGTGCGGATGATCGAGGACTCGGAACGCTTGAAATCCGGCGTGGAGCAGCAAGCCGCCCATCTGGCGGATAAGCTGGTCCCCTGGTGCCTGGGCGGTAGTTTGTTGACCTGGGTGCTAACGCGAAATGTGGCGCGAGCAGTTTCTGTGCTAATGGTAGATTTCTCTTGCGCCCTCAAGCTCTCCATGCCGCTGAGCGTGCTGTCCGCTATGCGAGAGGCTGGAAATCGAAAAATCACGGTCAAGGGCGGCAAATTCTTAGAACGGATCAGCCAGGCGGATACCGTCATATTTGACAAGACGGGCACATTGACCAAGGCCTGTCCGACTGTGATCCGGGTCGTGCCCTTCCAGGGGCAGCCAGAAGCTGAAATGCTTCGCCTGGCCGCTTGTCTGGAGGAGCACTTCCCCCATTCTGTGGCAAATGCCGTCGTCCGTGCAGCCCATGCGCGCGGCCTCGATCATGAGGAAATGCACTCCGAGGTGGAGTATGTGGTGGCGCACGGGATCGCCACACGGGTGGACGGCAAGCGCACCGTGATCGGCAGTTATCATTTTGTCTTCGAGGACGAAGCGGCGCGCATCCTCCCGGAGGATCGGCAACGCTTCGAAAGTCTGGAGCAGGGCTGCTCCTGGCTGTATTTGGCAGCAGACGGCATTCTGGCGGCAGCCATTGGAATTCTTGACCCGTTGCGCCCCGAGGCAGAGGAAGCGCTTGCCGCGCTTCATGCGGCTGGAATCGAAAAAACAGTCATGCTCACCGGCGACAATCAAAACACTGCGGCAGCCATTGCCGCGGTCCTGGGGGTGGATGAATACCGTGCCGAGGTGCTGCCGGAGGACAAGGCGACCTATATTCAAAATGAGCAGGCGGCGGGAAGAACCGTTGTGATGATCGGCGACGGCATCAATGACACGCCGGCCCTGTCTTTGGCGGATGTGGGAATCGCGGTTGGCAGTGGAGCAACCATTGCCCGGGAAGTGGCGGATGTAGTGATTGCTGCAGAGGACCTTCGGGAGCTGGCCTTTTTGAAGACACTCTCCGACGCTCTGATGCGCCGCATCCGGCAGAACTACCATTTCGTCATGGGCTTCAACGGCGGACTGATCTTGCTTGGCGCATTGGGCGTTCTTCCTCCGGCGCTCAGTGCTCTGTTGCACAATTCCTCTACACTATTGCTGAGTATGCACAGCTTGACAAATTTGCTGGAAGAATCCAAAGAAATAAGGAGGGAGGATCCATGAAGCAACATCGCTTTTTCGCATGGGCAACCGTGGTCTGTTTCCTGTTGACCCTGATGAGCGGCTATCAGAAAAAATAGATGGAGGAGCTGCAATGAAAAATCTGACGGCAAGGCAGAGGATCTTTTTTGGCGTATGGGCCATGATCCCTACCATACTGGGTGACTATCTGCTTGGGATCAATGCATTTCGTTTTTCCAAAGCGCCGGAGGCGTATAAAGGCATGGTCTTTGCGCCTGTGGCGGATTGGAGGCTTGCATTGTCCGCCCTCCTTGGTGTTGGCTCGGTAGCCTTGTTTGCGGTTGGCGCGGTAGAACTGCTCCGGGTGATGGAGCGAAAATTCGGTCTGGGCGGTAAAAAGCTCTTTCGGATCTTTCAAATTGCCAACTGGAGTGCGATCGTCTATTTTGCATTTCTTCATGTTAGCTTCTGTATCCTTTTGCTTGTGCGCAATGCGGGGATGGCAGCTACGGGTAATCCCAACACTGCAACGGATATGATGCTGCAGGTGGCGAAAGGGATCATCATACCGCACGCGATTGCCTTTTTGCTCTGCGACGGC
>JAFOKO010000042.1 GCA_017419715.1 Oscillospiraceae bacterium
ACGCAGTCCGTTCATGCATATCGTCGGAACCGCAGAAAATGAAACCTTGTCGGCCTTCTACGCAGGAGCGACCAGTGGAGCGACTATGTACGGTCACGAAGGAAATGACACATTGAACGGCAACGCCGGAAATGATACGCTGTACGGTGGCGTGGGAGATGATCTCCTGAATGGCAACGCCGGAAATGATACGCTTTACGGCGATGAAGGCAACGACACGCTCAACGGCGGCAACGGCAATGACATTCTTGACGGTGGAGCTGGAGATGATTCGCTCAACGGCGGAGATGGCGACGACACTTATGTGTTCGGCCTGGGCTGCGGGAATGACAAGATTTCTGACAGCAACGGAGCCAATCGGCTGAAGTTCACGGATGGGATCAAGCCGGAGGATTTGGCTGTTCGTAGTTCCGGGAGCTATGATATCGTAATTGAGAACAGTGTAAGCGGTGACACACTGACAATCGTCAACTTCCGTTATAGCGCAGGCTACCGCAACTTTACGATCGAGTTTGACGATGGTAGAGAGGCTACCATTTCGCTGGATGGCGGCGTGCATCTGGCCTTTGATTCGCTGGTGGATGAAGAAAGTCCGATAGAGGAAGAGGCTGCCCCCGACGCGGTGGATGTGTTGAACGCGCTGTATCAGAATGATACGCTGGCTGCGGACAACAACATGGCGGACGAGTATTCTGTAACGGACACCCAGGTGCAGAACCTGGTGGAGGCAATGTCCTCCTTCGGCGATGATACGAATGTGTTCGATCAGCAGAGCTTGGACAATGCGGAAGCTACGCTCTCCGATGTGTTTACAGCGGCTCCCTAAACAATCGCAAAAAGAAGACCTACGGGGCAGGGATTCCTGCCTCGTAGGTTCTTGTAATGAATGGACGGTGGAATGTTGGAAACGGCAATTTCTTGTTTTTTGATTATTACAAAGTTTTTAAATGTAAATGTGAACGAAGCAGAGCTGCGAAAAACCGCAGAGCTGTCAAGCGTTCCGGATGGTGAGGTTTTGCTGCTGCGCTTTGCAAAGCAGTGCAAGTTGAAAGCAAAATTGACCACCTTGAAAGAGAAGCAGCTTTCCGGGATCAAGCAGCCTGTGATCGGAAAAAAACGAGATGGCGAGTTTTTCATCATCGCCAAGGAATCGGACGGAAAGGTCATGATCCTGAACCCGAAGACAAACAAGCCAGAGCTTCTGGATCATCAAGCCTTACTTGAAATCTGGGACGGAACGGTTATCCTGATTGCCAAGAAGGGCCTGGCCGCCAATGAAACGGTGTTCAGCTTTAAGTGGTTCATCCCGACGATTCTGAAATTCAAAAAAGAGTTTATCCAGGTTTTGGTGGGCGTGTTTTTCCTACAAATTCTCGGAATCCTGACCCCTGTGATGACCCAGGTCGTGGTAGACCGCGTGCTTTCCCACAACAGTCTTTCGACGCTACATGTGCTGACAATTGGCATTGGGATCGTCTATGTGATCGAGCTGATCCTGGGACTTGCAAAGAACTACATTTTTACCCATACGACCAATCGGATTGATGTGATGCTGTCGGCCAAGCTGTTCAAGCATTTGTTTGCCTTGCCGCTGCGATATTTCGAGGCAAGACGGACCGGCGAAACAGTAGCGCGGGTGCGGGAATTGGACAGCATCCGGCAGTTTCTGACCGGAACACCGCTTTCCTCGATCATTGACTTGTTCTTCATCATTGTCTACTTGATCGTGCTGTTTTTCTACAGCACAAAGCTGACATTGATCGTGCTGGCGTCCATTCCGATCTATGCGGCCCTGTCGCTGATCGTGACCCCACTGTTCAAGAAACGCCTGGACGAAAAGTTTAACGCGGGCGCGGAAGCGCAGTCGTTCCTGGTGGAGAGCATCAACGGCGTACAAACGGTAAAATCCTTCGCGTTGGAGCAGAAGTTCAACGAAAAGTGGGCGGATCTGCAGAGCAATTATGTCAAAGCCGGCTATAAAACCACCATGCTTTCCAGTACAGCCGGAACGGTGGCTCAATTTATACAGAAAATGTTTGATCTGCTGATCCTGTTTTTTGCAGCCCTTGCCGTTATAGACGGGACCTTTACGGTCGGTCAATTGGTCGCCTTCCGCATGTTGGCAGGACGGGTATCGGGGCCGGTGCTGCGGCTGGTTCAGCTGTGGCAGGAGTATCAGCAGGCAAGCCTGTCGGTGAAGCGCATCGGCGACATCTTTAACTCTCCCACGGAACCGACACCGCAGAATGCCATGTCTGCAATTCCGAGACTGCAAGGAAAAATCGTATTTGACAAGGTTCGGTTCCGTTATCGGATCGATACCTCCGAGGTCATCAAGGATATGTCCTTTGAGATTCAGCCCGGTATGACGATTGGCGTGGTTGGCCGAAGCGGTTCGGGCAAGAGTACCGTCTCGAAGCTGATTCAGCGGCTGTACATCGCGGAAAACGGCAAAATTTCCATCGACGGCATGGATATTTCAATGGTGAATCCCAACCAGCTGCGCTCGCAAATCGGCGTGGTGCTGCAGGAGAACTTTATGTTTAACGGCACGGTGGCGGACAATATTCGTATCCATCATCCGGCAGCCTCCATCGAGCAGGTGATCGAGGCGGCGAAAACAGCGGGAGCGCATGAATTTATCCTGGAGCTGACCAACGGCTATGATACCATCATCGGTGAAAAGGGCATTCAGCTTTCCGGCGGGCAGAAGCAGCGCGTTGCAATTGCGAGAGCCATTCTGAACGATCCGAAGATCCTTATTTTCGATGAGGCTACATCAGCCCTCGATTATGAATCCGAAGCCATTATTCAAAAAAATCTGAAAAAAATCTGCCAGAACCGCACCGTGATCATCATCGCACACAGACTCTCTACGATCCGTGACGCCAATAAGATCATGGTGATCGACGGCGGGAAACTGATCGAATATGATACGCATGAAAACTTGCTGAAATCAAAGGGACTGTATTATGAGCTCTACAACATGCAGCTGCGGGGTGATATAAATGGATAACAAATTGACAAAATACATTGCTGAAAACAATAAAAAACGCAACACAAAGCTGAAATACGATTTCATGCCGTCGCTGCTTGAGATTATTGAGCGTCCGGCTCATAGGGCCGGAACAGTGATTATCTTGACCATCGCCGTCCTGCTGGTAGCTGTGGTTGTGTGGGCTTGCCTGGCAAAGCTCGATGTTGTGGTAACCGGAACGGGCAATATAGTGCCGGAAGGGAAGCTTGTGGAACTTCAGCCTTTGATTGGCGGCAAGGTGGAGCAAATCAATGTCAAGGTCGGAGATTATGTCAATACGGGAGACATAATTGTTTCGCTCGAAAACAGCACAGCCGATTTGGAGCTGGGGCAGATCAACCGCAATATGGAGTGGTGCTGGATTCGCACGGAGATCACAAAAGAACGATTGAAAAACGACGAATACGATGTTCCGGTGGAATCCTACGACGAGCAGTATTACAATGGATTGCAACAGATCGTCCTTGAAATCGATATGTACAAGGACCAAAAGCGGCAGCGAGAGCAGAATCTGGCGGAGGCGAAAGCGGATTTGGAGGCGGCTAGGACCGAGGGAAATGAAAGCGTGATCACCACCCTGGAAACCCGCGTTCAGTCCTATGAAGACAGCATTTCTTCTGCGGAGAAATCGCAAAAATCGCAGATGTACAGTCAGCTTTTCAGCCTGGAAAATGAAATGCGCAGCTATGAAACGCAGCTTTCACAGTACGAGATCAAGGCCGAGACCTATCTCATCAAGGCTCCGGTGAACGGGTATGTGAATGTGATGTCTGTCGTCAGCCCGGGGCAAACGGTATCGGCCGGGACTGCGGTCTGCTCTATCGTTCCGTCGGACCGGGAACTGCAATTTGAATGCTATGTGCAGGATCGGGATCGTTCGGATATTGAAGTAGGAATGGATGTTGCTGTGAAGCTGTCCGCGTTTTCGTTCTCGGATTACGGTGCTATTCCGGGGAAAGTGACCTATATCAGCCCTTCTTCGTTTGTCCATGAAAAATACGGGAATGTGTATGTGGTGGACATTGAATTAGACAGGGAACATATGAACCAGAATATTGACCTCACCTCCGGCCTTTCCGGCAATGTGGAAATCATCACAGGAAAACGGACTGTGATGGAGTATTTTATTGAACCAATTACAAGGGGACTGGATCAGAGTCTGAAAGAGAATTAGACAAACTTCTGCGCTGCAACTCAATGAATCGGGTAGGAGGTCACCCATTAGTTGAGTGACCGTCCTCCCACACCACCGTGCGTACGGTTCCGTACACGGCGGTTCAATCGCATAAGTGCAGGGACTCGTACCCGTCGGATAGGCTGAAATATCCGACTTGTGCGAGTCTCTTGCTTGTAATGGCCATATTGACTACAGCGTGTTTGGCGCTCCTCCAATAGGATTTGCGTGAATACGCTACCGCACAGGCTTGCCATTCCGGGACACCGAGCTTCTTTAGGTTTTCCACTCTCGTTCTCGGCTTCCTCCATTGCTTCCAGATATACATCCGGATTCTCCGGCGAAGCCACCCGTCCCATTCCTGCATGGTCGTCTTTATGCTCGCGATTCCGAAATAGCCCAGCCATCCGCGCATGAACATCTTTACATTCTCCATCACCTTGCGGATGTTTCTGCCCTGACTGCGGGAAGTCAGCTCTTTCAGCTTCTGCTTCGCTTTCTTCAGGGACTTCGCGTGGACGCGGATGAACACACCCTTGCGTCCCTTCCCTAACGCAAAGCCCAGAAACTTAAAATTTCGGGTCGAGTACACGCTGACAATCTTGCTCTTTTCCGTGTTCAGCTTCAGCTTGAGTTTTCCTTCCAGATAGCGCTTGCTGGATTCTAAAAGCCGCTCTCCGGCTCGCTTGCTCTTTGCCAGAATCACGATATCGTCCGCGTAACGGATGACCTTCACGCCCCGCCGCGTCATCTCCTGGTCGAATCTGTTTAGGTAGATGTTGGCAAGCAGAGGACTTAACGGCCCTCCCTGCGGACTTCCTTCTTCCGTCTTGACAAGCAAGCCCTCTACCATGACGCCGCTTTTAAGGTACTTCTTAATAAGGTCTGTGACGCGCTTGTCCTTGACCTCTTCTCGTACCATGTTCATAAGCAGCTCATGGTTGAGCGTATCGAAGTATTTAGGGCTTACTGAAAAACTACTTCCAGTGCCAAAAACTTGAAAAAGCGTAAAAGCCATCGCCGCAGCCTGTGGGCTGCGTTCATGGCTAATATGATGAGGGCGGCTTCGGTCTTGGAGGTTTCATCGAGCTTCGA
>JAFOKO010000043.1 GCA_017419715.1 Oscillospiraceae bacterium
GTTGGCGGTAGCCATTCTCTTTCTGAAGCCATGGACTTTGGATCTGTGACGCTTTCTGGGCTGATAGGTACGCAGCATGTGGTTACACCTCCTAATGGTAGAATATGCTCAACAGCTGTAAACAGCCGCAGCGAGTCATTTTGGAGCCAAAGGCTCATTCGGCGTATATTATAGCCTGTATCGGGTAGAAATGTCAAGAATTATTTTTCATATCTGAAGAAGACGCTTCATTTTGCTCTTGATCGATTTCCTCCAGGAGCCTGTCGAGCTGTTCCAGATAGGCCAAGCTCTCAAAGCTGCCCGGTTTTTCCAGCTCTGCCGGAAACTCATAGGGATCGAACCTACCCGTAGTCGCCAGGGGCTGACGGACATCGGATGCAGCGTTCTCCTGCTCCGGCACGGCGGGGCGCCGGTAAACGGCAGTTCCGCCCTTCGTCGCGTTCTGCTCCTCATTGGGCTCCACTTCTTCCTCCAGTTCATTCCAGGGGAAGCCCGGCTCCGGCGCGGGCGTTTCCGGCATCGGTTTCGGCGGGATCGGCTCGGCCGCGGGGGGTGAATCCGGCTGCAGCATTTCATTGTCCAGGCGGGGATCCGCCAGATGGACCGGCAGCTTGACAATAGGCGGACGGGCAAAGCGGGCAATGAGCGAAATAATCAGGAAAACCAGGAAGATGGCCAGAGACACAATGCTGATCTTTAAGCCGACGGCAAAGCCAGGGGCCTCGTATTCCAAAACGATCTTGTGCAGGCCCGGCTCCAGTCGAAGGCCGATCATGGCATTTCCCACAGCGGAAATGCGGGCGTTTTCTCCGTCCACCGTGGCGCTCCAGCCCGGATCGTTGGGGATAGAAAGGTAGAGCAGGCCGCTTTCCTGCACCAGCACCGCACCCTCGATTCGGGTATCGGAGATCAGGGTCGGGATCATGGAACTCTCCGCAAGCTTCTCATAAGCCCGGTCGAACACATCCCCCCGGAAGATGGCAGCGCCGATGGTAACGCTGCCGGTCTTTCCGCTTTTTGCCCGGTAGCGAAGGCTGATTTTATCTCCTTCCGAGAAGACACCCATGCAGCGGTTATAGCCATAGGCATCCGACCAGCCGTATTGCTTTTCGTCATTCAAATAGTAGCTCAGCTCTTGCGTGCTGCTGCCCTTGGAATAACAGCACAGGATCCCATCTTCGGGCATGACGAAGCTGGCTTCCACATAGTTGTCGTTGTCACACGCGCCCTTCACCTGGAAGGAGGTGGAGGTTTTTGCGCTGAGTTCAGCCGTTCCAACTGCCACCACATCGGACAAAGAGACGCGCTCATACAGGTTCTCTTCTTCTCCTGTCATCTCCCGGAAGAGGTGGTTGAGTTGGTCATAGGGCAGGCCTGTGTGCTTGGTGGCATCATATTCCAGCGCCTTATCGTCCACCATGAAGCCGAGGTTCAGATAACGCTTGTTTTCCAGCAGCACCACCTCGCCCTTTCGTTCCGCCACCTGGAAGTAGACCGGGTCCACATTTCGGCCATTGCGGTCGATCAGATACTTCAAGCCCAGTAGCAGGTTTGTGAAGGGGTCGGCCTCCTGGTAGACATAACGGTTGCCCGCCACAGAGGCAGCAATGCCAATGCTCTGCAGAAATTCGGATACCTGTGCATTGGCCGTGGAGGAAAAGACGGAGATGCCGTTGTAGTCCAGCATGGTCCCGTCGTTAAGGGTTTGCTTCATGGCGACTTCCGCCCGCCACAGGTCCACGGTCTTATCCTCCCGCCGGAACATCGCCTCGATCGCGGCTTCGGTGTCTTCCTTCTTGGTGGGATAGCTCGTAGATTCGGTAAAGCCGATCTTGTTGACGGCATAAATGGCACAGCCCAGGGATTCCAGCAGCATGACCACGCAAAGGCCCAATACGAAGAACTCCTTGCGCTGCATCCGGAAGCAGTAGAGCAGAATTCCGCCCACGGCCAGAAGCGCAACGGCAGTGGAAGCCAGGGAGCGCATCGTTACGCCGGCACTGATAACACAGTACAGCAGCATCATCACCGGCAGGATGAGCGCCACAGCGCGCCAGCGGCTCAGCCGCTCCAGCTCGGTATAGGCCCGGAAGGCCATGATAATTACCGTGAACGACCAGAGGAAGCTGAAGCGATAGGGCAGCATATTCGGGAAATGGGTGCCGTGCCACAGATAGTCCAGGGTGCGGAACAGGAAGCTGTTGGCCAAGAACAGCAGTAGCAGCGCCGAGAAGATCCGCTCCCGGCGGGAGATCCGCTTGCAGCCGAGATAGACCAGCGCCAGGATCATGGTGAAGAAGCCACAGAAGATATTTGGCCCGCCCTCCATGGTGGTGGGCTCCGCTAAAGTCCCAGTGCCAGAGAGCACGCTCTGCAGGCCCTCCATGGGGACGCGGAGCCCATCAAAAAACGCGCCGAGACCTTCCACCCGCAAAGCAAGCAGCAACTCATGGAAGCCCATCCAGGTGGGCGTAACGGTAGAATCGCCGCTGAAGCTCGGGACCTCTCTGCCAAAGAAGTCGAACAGTTCTGAAATACTGCCCCGGTTGATCTGATCCATTGCCTCCTGATAGGTAATGGCCGGGATCTTGACGATGTTCATAGCATTGGTTTCCGGAAATTTGTTGATGGCAGAGGAGGTGTTTTGCAGTCCCAAATAAGCCGGCACCGTAAGCAGGGCGGTCATGCCAACTGCCACAAGGCTAAAGAGCAAAATGCAGCCCAAACGGGTCCAGAAGCCAGCCATATCGTCCCAGTTGACCACATGCCAGCCAATGAAAATCAGCACCACCCAGATGCAAATGAACAGGCCGATGTAATAGCTGCAATAGACGGACAGGGCCAAGCTCAGCACATAGAGCACACAGTGACGGTCCCGCAGCAGGCTGAAGGTTCCTAGGGTCACCAGTGGAAGCAGGGCCACAGTGTCCAGCCAGATGGCATTCCAATAGTAGCCCATCATAAAGGCGCAAAGCGCATAGGCCGTGGAGAAGAAGGCCACCGCCAACTCATCGCGCCCGAAGGCCCGCTTCAGAAAAAGTGCACAAAACAGCCCCGCCAGACCGATGCGAATCAGAACTGCCAGGGTATACCAGCCCATCAGCAGACTTTCCGGCAGGATCACTGCAGGCAGATTCAATGGGCTGGCCAGATAGTAGGCAAACAGAGGCAGGTAGCTTGTGCCCATGCCCGTATTCCAAGAGTGGAGCAGAGAGCGCCCATCCTGCAGTCTGGTGCGCAAATTGATATAAAACGGGTAATACTGGTGCCATTGGTCATGGGCCAGGATCATTTTGGAGCCAAAGGGGCTCACCCCGCAGATTACCCAGATCACGCCCATAATGAGCACAGGCAGGAAAAAGGCCGTCAAATACAGATACCGGGATTTGCGCGGCCTGGATAAAAAACCGCCCGCGGCGTTGAGCCCCCGCAGGACTCCGCCGGCCATGGTTCGCAGCGTCATATTGATTACCTCTTGCGGTGAAAGTGGTTCGGTGAAAGTGGTTCTTTGAGAAGCAGTTACCTTGTATTATATCATATTGCAGTGGAACTTGCAATGTTCATTTTTCTTGAGTTTCCGCAAAATTTCATGACGAATGCTTTACAAACGCTTGAAAGCACTATTCTTGTGGTCTTTTCCCATTGTTTACAGATCAAGCCCGCAAACCATTGGTATTACTGGTGTCCTGCTTCAAAATGCGGAAACTCAAGTCATTTTTGTTTTCCCGCACAGAGACTTCAAAAAAACACGCGCCGTTGCCGACGCGTGAGGAAATGTTTTCCCGTTTCCGGGTCTTTGTATCTGAGAGCAGTATTCGCCTTTTTGCGGAAAATATACTTGTTTCCAGTAATTGTCAAATTTCGCCTGTGAATTTCATGTTCCGTTGGGTACGGCGGCGCAGCAGCTCCAGGGCCGCAACAACACACCAAAGGGCAAGCCCCAGGAGGGTCAAAAGATCTGGGAGGGCAATCCGAGTGCTCAAGATGTAATCCGGAACCGTCATGCAGGTATACATTCCTGTGGAAAGGCCGAACAGGGCCGCGCTACGGCGATGCCCGACATCCAGCGGGAATCCGCTGAGGAGCATCATCTGCACCATGCAGCAGGTCCATGCCAGCAGGGACGGCACCACATGGATTACCATGGGGTCATGGCTCCAAATGCGGAATCGGAGCACCAGGGCTGCGCCGGCAAATATCGCCGGGAACAGCCGCGCCCAGAAGAACGCCCTGTTCCGCCGCTCCTGCAGGGAATTCCAGCCCATCAAAACAGCGGAGACGATCCCGGCAACAGAGATCAGCGCATTTGCATTTTTGGCAGAAAGCTGCTCCTGCTCCAGCAGCGTCATCACAGATCCAGCCAGAAGCACAGCAGCCGACAACAACTTCAGGGGAAGCCAGATGCCCTGCACGCTGAAATAGGATTCCCGCCCCGGAAGGCCGTTGAGCTTGAGCGCAAAGATCAACAGAACCACAAAGCAGACGGCACAAAGCAGGACCGTGACCGGCAGCGCGATGCTTCCGCGGGGCAAAAGGCCGTCCTTATCGAATGCAGTCTGTAAAACGACGACGCGAAACGCCACCAGCAGCGCCGTACAGAAGATCGCGATCCTACGAAGAATCGCGGCGGCTTTTGTTTTTTTCATATCAGCACCTCTTCGGTTTTTTTCTGCTGTATTATAGCACCGAAGCGGTAGCATTGTCAATTGTCACTTGTGTTTCCCGCCTTTAAGTTGTCGATTTTGATCTCCAACTCGGCTGTTTCCCCGCTTTGTACCTCCACCTGCCCCAGGGGTTGATTCTGCCGGATGGCAGTATAGCGTCCGGGCGGCAGGCCCTGCAACTCCAGTGTCTGCACCCAAATCCCGTCGGCGTCCGGCTCTGTGCCCTCCGCCACATAGAGGTCTCCGCGCCAGGTCCTCCCATCCCGGTCACAGAGCCCCACAGCATAGTAACCCGGCTTGACCAGTGTGATGATCAGCCGCACTGTGCCCGGGGAATAACGCTCCAAGTAGAGCAGCTCTCCGTCCGTCCAGAGCCGGCCGCTCGTCTCGCTGATGGAAGCGTTGCTCTGCAGGCAGAAGCTTCCCACCTCCGTTTGTCCGCGCTGCACACTGTAACAACCCGGCGCAAAGGGCCCCAGGACCGCGTCGCCGTCCCAGTCCGGCTCGATGCCGTCCAGCGGACAGCCCAAGATGTCACATACAAAGAGTTTCTCCCCTGGAATGGGGTCCGGCACCCGCAACGCGACGGAAAACGGCCCGGCAGTTGAAGCGTCCTTTGGCGCTTCTATCTCCGCCATAACTGCCACCGCCTCGCGGTTCGACCAGTTTTCTTCTTCTGGGTTACGCGCTGCCGTCTCCAGCACTGCAGCCAGCACCGCTGTAGTCTCCTCCAGCTCCGGTGGATGTAGCTGTGCAAATACTGTGGCGCTCAACGCCAAGACCCCGATCATTGCTCCCGCCAGCGCTAACTGGGCGGATTCCCTGTTCATACTCCCGCTCCTCTCCGTGATATGCACCCAGTATATCTCCGCCGGGCGCGGAATGCTGTCGAGAAGTGGAGGCTGGGAAATTGAAAATTGACAAGCACGGGCTTTTTGGTATAATAAGGATCATACGGGGCAATAAGCATTCAGCAATCGGAGATGCACTGTGTGGCAGATGCTTGCGGTGTCGACGAGGCAGAATGCGGAATTGCAAACACAAATTGATGCAAAAGAGGAGACGGGACCATGAACACCGACACCAGGCGGATCCTGGAGCAGCTTCGCGACGGGACGCTTTCCGTGGACGAAGCACTGCTGGAGCTGAAAAAAGCCCCCTTTGCAGACATCGGCTACGCTAAGGTGGACCTGCACCGGAAGCTACGCCAGGGGGTCGCGGAGGTCATCTACGGGGCCGGTAAAACTGTAGAACAGATCAGCGGGATCCTGGAAACCATGCAGAAAACCGGCCAGGAACGGGTGCTGATCACCCGGCTGGACGAGGAAAAGGCGGAATCGCTGATTGGACGCTTTCCCCTGCACTATAACGCCACGGCCCGGATCGCCACCCTGGGGGAGGCCCCGACGCCGGACGGGATTGGACCCATCGTCGTCGCCACCGGCGGCACCAGCGACATGTCCGTGGCCGAGGAGGCCGCATTGACAGCAGAGTTTCTGGGCAGCCGCGTCGTTCGGCTCTACGATGTGGGTGTGGCGGGGCTGCACCGGGTACTGTCCCACCTGGATGAGCTGATGGGGGCCTCTGTGGTGATCGCAATTGCCGGCATGGAGGGCGCGATGGCTTCCGTTCTGGGCGGGCTGGTGGACTGCCCGGTGATCGCTGTGCCCACCAGCGTGGGCTATGGTGCCTCCTTCCATGGGGTCTCGGCTTTGCTATCCATGCTGAACTCCTGTGCCAGCGGGGTTAGCGTGGTGAACATCGACAACGGGTTCGGGGCAGGTTTTTTGGCCAATCGAATCAATCACATGGAGGCCAAACGATGAAAACGCTTTACTTTGACTGCTCTATGGGCGCGGCGGGGGACATGCTCACGGCGGCCCTGTTGGAGTTGCTGCCCGACAAGGCAGGCTTTGTCCAACGGCTCAACGCCATCGGCATTCCCGGGGTGCAATACCGGGCTGAGACTTCCGTGAAATGCGGCATTTCCGGCACGCACATGGCCGTGACCGTAGACGGAGTGGAGGAGCACGCGCATCCGCATGCGCACCACGAGACACCAGACACGCATGAACATCACCACCATGCCCACAGCGGCATGCTCGGAATCGCGCATTTGGTGCAGGCCCATCTTGACTTGCCAGAACGAGTCCGGCACGATGTGTTGGCGGTGTATCAGCTGCTGGCGGAGGCCGAGAGCAAGGTACACGGCGTCCCGGTGGAAGAGATCCATTTTCACGAGGTGGGCTCTCTGGACGCGGTGGCCGATGTGGCGGCAGTCTGTCTGCTAATCCATACGCTCAAACCGGAGCGAATTCTCTGCTCTCCCATACATGTGGGTTGTGGGCAACTGCAGTGTGCCCACGGGCTGATGCCCGTCCCGGCCCCCGCCACGGCGGAGCTGCTACGGGATGTGCCCATCTATGGCGGCACGATACAAGGTGAACTCTGCACCCCCACCGGAGCAGCGCTGCTTCGATATTATGTAAACGAATTTGGGCCGATGCCCGTCTTGCGGACGGAGGCCATCGGCTACGGCATGGGCCGGAAGGACTTCCCGGCTGCCAACTGTGTCCGGGCTCTGCTGGGGCAGACGGAGGACAGCGCGGACCAAGTCTTGGAACTTCACTGCAACCTGGACGACATGACGGGCGAGGCCGTGGGCTTCGCCGTCGAACGGCTGTTAGAGGCCGGAGCCCTGGATGTTTGGACCCAGGCCATCGGGATGAAGAAATCCCGGCCCGGGATCCTGCTTTGTGTTTTATGTAAACCTTCCGACCGGGGGATCATGCTTTCCCAGCTCTTCCGGCACACCACGACCCTGGGCGTGCGGGAGGCCATCCTAAACCGGTCCGTTTTGGAACGACGAGTTGAGACCGTGGAGACCGCATTCGGCCCCCTGCAGCGAAAGACCGCCTCGGGCTTCGGCGTGGAACGGGTCAAGTATGAGCATGAGGACCTGGCCCGCATTGCGCGGGAGCAAGGCTGTTCCCTGGACGAAATACAAAAAGCCTTCCCCCGAGGGGGAAGGTGCCCCAGCGCGCACACCGGGGCGGATGGGGGGCCTTCCAACGACACACCATCCCCCCAGTCCCGCCCATGAACAGCGGCTATGCGCGGCTGCTGGAGCTGTTGCAGGACTTGGGCTCCGTAGCAGTGGCCTTTTCCGGGGGCGTGGATTCCACGCTGCTGGCGCGGGCAGCCCGAGAGGCGCTGGGCGACCGGGCTGTGGCGGTGACAGTGCGCTCCTGCTTTGTTCCGGCGCGGGAGCTGGAGGCCGCCGCCGCGTTCTGCACGGCAGAGGGCCTACGGCACATCTTGCTGGATGTGGACACGCTGGCGATTCCCGGGGTGGCTGGCAACCCGCCGGAGCGCTGCTATCTCTGCAAAAAAGCCATCTTCACGCAAATCACGGAAAAGGCTCGGGACCTGGGCCTGCAATGGGTGGCTGAGGGCTCCAATCTGGACGACCTGGGCGACTACCGGCCCGGGATGCGGGCCATCCGGGAATTGGGCGTCCGCTCTCCCCTGCTGGAAGCAGGGCTGAACAAAGCGGAAATTCGCGCCATCTCCAAGGCGCTGGGGCTGTCCACCTGGGACAAGCCCGCTATGGCCTGTCTGGCGACCCGCTTCGTCACCGGCCAGCCCATCAGCGCGCCGGGTCTGGCCCGGGTAGCGGCGACGGAGGCCTGGCTTAGCAAGCAGGGCTTCCGGCAGCTCCGGGTGCGGGAGCACGGAGAGCTGGCCCGGCTGGAGCTGGACGAAGCCGGAATGGCCCGGCTCCGGGACCCGGCCCTTGCTGCCAAAATCCACAAAGCCCTGCTGGGCTTCGGCTACCGCTGGGTCACGCTGGATCTGGGCGGGTATCGGACAGGAAGCATGAACAACATAGACACGGGAGAAAAAGGATGAAATACAACACTGTCTTATTTGACTTTGACGGCACCCTCTACGACACAGTGGAGGGCATCACGAAATGCGTCCAATACGCCCTGGGGAAGCACGGGATCGAGGCCCCGCTGGAGGCCCTTCGCTGCTTTGCGGGTCCTCCGCTGGCGGAAAAGTTCATGGAGGTCTACGGAGTGGACTCCGCCCTGGCGGAGCAGTTGGTCAAGGACTACCGCGAACGCTATCTGCCCATTGGGGTCTATGAGAGCGTGCCCTTCCCCGGCGTGGGGGATATGCTCCTGCAGCTCCGAGCCGCAGGTCTGCATCTGGGCGTGGCCACCTCCAAGCCCCAGGCGCTGGCGGAGCTGCTGCTGGACCGGGCCGGGCTGAAGGACTGCTTCGACGTGATCGTGGGCAGCACGCCCGGAAAAAAGGACGACCAGAAATGGATGGTCGTCCGGCTGGCCATGGAGTTGTGCGGGGCGAAGCCTGCCACCACCGTACTGGTTGGCGACACGAAATACGACGCCATTGGCGCGGCCAAGGCCGGGATCGCCTGCATCGGCGTGGCCTGGGGCTATGCGGCCCCCGGAGAGCTGGAAGCCGCCGGGGTGCTCTGCACCGTCCGGGACTTTGCTGCACTGGAGGCTTTTCTGTTGGACCGATAGCGCGAACAGAGATTAGGAGGCCTTATGGACTACGCTTTGACCACCCATGCGCTCTGCAAGCAATATGGTAGCTTCCAGGCCCTCGACGGCTTGACCATGCGGGTCCCGAAGGGGGCCATTTACGGCTTCGTCGGGAAAAACGGGGTCGGGAAAACCACGCTGATTCGTCTGGTATGCGGTCTGCAAAGGCCGAGCGCCGGGGAGTTTTTCATCAGCGGCGTGAGACACACAGACAGCGCCATCGCCGAGGCCCGAAAGAAGCTGGGCGCGGTAGTGGAAAGCCCCTCGATGTTCCCGGATTTGAGTGCTGAGGAGAACCTTCGCTACCAGTACCGTCTGCTGGGTCTGCCAGACGAGGATGGAATCCCGGAGCTGCTTCAGCTGGTGGGCTTGGAGCAGCTCGGAAAAAAGCAGGCAAAGGACTTCTCCCTCGGCATGCGGCAGCGGCTTGGTCTTGCCATTGCGCTTTGCGGCAAGCGGGACTTTTTGATCCTGGATGAGCCCATCAACGGGCTAGATCCCCAGGGCATACTGGATTTTCGGGAATTGATCCAACATCTTAACCGGGAGCGCGGCATCACTTTCCTCATTTCTTCTCATATTCTGGACGAGCTTGCCCGGCTTGCCACCCATTACGGCTTTATCGACCGGGGACGCACGGTCCGGGAACTGAGTGCCCGGGAGCTTGAGGACGCCTGCCGAAAGAGTATACGGGTGCGGGTCACGGATACCGCCGCGCTGCCGCCTGTGCTGGACGGCATGGGTCTTTCCTATCAGATCACCGACCGCACGGGTGCAGAGATTTATGGCAGGCCGGAAATATCCGCGCTCGTGTTTGCGCTTGCGGAAAGAAACTGCCGTCTGCTCTCCTGCACGGAGCAGGAGGAAAGCCTGGAGAGCTTCTTTTTTTCGTTGGTGGGAGGTGGCGACCGTGCGTGATCTATTGCGGGCCGATTGGCCCAGAGCTCTCCGATCCAGGTGTTATCGATGGATTCTTCTGTTTGCGCTTTTTCTGGGCGCTGGTTGCGTTCTGATTTGCACGGTAGAGACGAACGACAGGCGGCTGCTGTTGGCGGAAGCCTCCAATAATCTCGTCATGTTCCTGTCCATGTTTATGGCCGTCCTGTCCGGCGCGCTCTCCGTCATTGCCATCGCCGCGGAGTTTTCCAGCGGTGTGATTCGCAACAAGTGTATCATCGGGCACCGAAGAAGCCACATCCTGTTTGCCTGGGTTTTGATTTACTCCATGACGACGGTGCTTAGCTTTCTTGCGTTTTTCAGCGCTTTTTTCCTGGCGCTGCTCTGCAGTGGCGCGGCGCTTTCACAAGCATCCGCCGGGGCGATCGCCGGGAATCTACTTTTGATTCTCCTCTTTATGCTGAAATTCCAGATGTTTTCGCTGCTCGCGGTCTGCATCTATCCCGATGTAAAAACGGCGGTGATCTGCTACCTCCTGTCTAACGCCTCCCTGATTCCCATCATGCTGGCGTCCGTGGATGGAGAAAACGACGAAGCCGTGGGGCTACTGTCCCGGTTCTTCTTTGTGGGCTTTCTCAATGACTTCCAGCTTGACGCAACAACCGCCCAGCCCTGGTTGACCGCCCTTTGCGTCCTCTCCCTTGGCGCGGGCTATCTCCTTTTAGCGCTGGCGTATTTCCAGCGGAAAGAGCTGAAATAGGTACGCATCCTCCGGCCTTCTCTGCAGCCCGTAAGGGACAGGTTTCCCGTCCCGCGTGTCCCGGCATTTTCCGTCTGGGACACGCGGGAGGCGGAACGCCTCCCCTACAGGCCTGTACCGTGGTTGCCAAAGTGCGCCGTTGCGGCAGGGAGAGAAACGGATCCTTCGACTTCGCTTGCGCTTCGCTCTGGTTGACGAGAAGCGCAAGCTTTTACTTTCCCCGGGAGGGCTTCAGCCCTCCCGGGGAAAGTTGGTTTGATTTGTTTTGTTTTGTCCGAATCAGAACAGGGAGAATGATGTTCACCACTGGGCGCGGAACCGTCTCATGTCATCAGTGGATAATTGTGGTCTCGGGAAGTGCCCGATCACTTTTTTGATTCTGGCCCCCATATGTTCCAACGAAAAACACATCCCACTCATTTTTTCCTGGCATTATTTCAAAAGAAGTGTCCTCATTCGCCGGATCTTTTCTTGCAAATAACTGCATTTCACTCACAAGGCCAAGATCATGGTCTTTTTGAAAATCGCCACATAACTGGATCGTTTTTGTGGAAAGTGTTTTATCGATGATTACATAATGACATTTCACCACTACGATATCTTCTTCAATGCTGTAATCAGTATAATATGAGTTATTCAAATCTATTGAAATATCTTGACCGTAGTTTTTTGTTCACACGCACTAAAGAAGAGAATCACAGCAAAAATAAGACTCAAAAACTCGACTGTTCTTTTCATATTCATTTGTTTTTCCTCACGCTTCTGGCCAGAAATCGATCTCTTTTCTCAATCGAAAACCATAGCCACGATCGACTTGAATCAGCCCAGGAAGGGCGGTATTATGTCCAGGATAAGGAATTATCCCTTGTCATGGGTTTTTAGGAATAGCTTAACGAATAGCAAGAAGCATCGCAAAAACTTTTGTAATTTCTTCATTCGACATTGTTTACAGCCCCTTCTGGATCAATTGTCGATTACTTCCAGCTTTGCCCGGAAGCTGATGGCTCTGGGGGTGGGCATGGTGTCGAAGCGGATCAGGTGGGCGGCGCGGTCGAGGTCTACGCCCTCCACGGTGCCGGCGCCGAAGACGGCGTGGCGGACCCGGGTGCCAACCGGCAGGGTCGCGGCAGCGCGGTTCTCGGGCAAGCTCTGTTCCATAGCCGCGATATAGGCCCGGGCCTCCGCGATCAAGCTCTCATGCCGGGGCCGGGTCAACTCCAGGTGCGCCTCGTCGATATCCAGCAGAAAACGGGAGGGATAGCGGGGCGAGCCGTCAAAATTTCTGCCCTCTGCCTCCGACAGGCAGAGGCTCCGCTCGGCCCGGGTCATGGCCACGAAGCAGAGCCGCCGCTCCTCCTCCATGGCCTCGAGGGTCCCGGTCTTCCGGGATGGGAAGCTGCCCTCGTTGAGGCCCAACAGGAAGACATGGGGAAATTCCAGGCCTTTGGCTGCGTGGACCGTCATGAGCTTCACCCGGTCGTCGTAGGTTTCCAGATCGGTGTTGGTGTACAGGGCCACATGAGCCAGATAGTGGGGCAGGGTTGCCTCCTCGCCGCAACTGGTTTCATATTCATAGATGGACTGCTTCAGCTCCGCCAGATTGTCCAGCCGCTCCTGGCTGCCCTCGGTGCGGAGCATTTCTTCATAGCGGCTTTCCTGAAGCAGAGCCGCCAGAACCTCAGAGACGGGCCGATCCTCCCAGGCGGCAGCGAAGTCCTCCACCAGTCGGACGAAGGACGCCGCCTTGGTGCCCCGGAAGAGCTCCGTGTCCAGATTCTTCTGCAGGGCCAGGTAGAGGCTGCAATGATTTTCCTCCGCCCAGGTCTGCAGGAACTCCATGCGCCGTTTGCCCAGGTTCCGCTTAGGAACATTCGCCACCCGCAGGAAAGAGAGATCGTCCCGGTAGGCAATGAGCCGCAAATAGGCCAAGGCGTCCTTGATCTCGGCGCGGCCATAGAAGGGCACGCCGCTGTAGATCGTGTAGGGGATCTTTTCGTGGTTCAACACATCCTCCACGGGGCGGGTCAAATAGTGGGCCCGGTAGAGCAGGGTCATATCCCGGTAGTCCGTCCCGGCGGCGTGGAGGCTTTGGATGCGGGCGGCGATCCACTTGGCCTCAGCCTCCGGCGTGTCCGCGTGGTGGCAGAGCACCGTCGGCCCATCAGGCAGAGTGGGGAGCAGCGTCTTTTTCAGCCGGTTGCAGTTTTTGTCGATCAGGTCGTTGACGACATGCAAAATTTGTGGTGTTGAGCGGTAGTTGCGGTTCATGAAGATCGTTTTCGTGCTGGGGTGCTTCTGGTCGAAGTCCAGCAGATAGCGGATATTGGCCCCGCGCCAGGTGTAGATGGTCTGGTCCGGGTCGCCCACCACGAAGAGGTTCTTGTGATAGCCGCAAAGGACCTCCATCAGCTCATATTGGGGCTCGTCGATGTCCTGGAACTCGTCGATCATAATGTATTCCAGCCGTTTTTGCCATTTGAGGCGGATCTCGTCGTGCTCGCGGAAGATGTACAAGGAGAACTTGATCAGATCGTTGTAGTCCAGGCCGAAGCACTTCTTCTGCTGGTAGAGATAGCCGTAGAAGATGATGTTCTCGGTGCTGGAAGCCTCGTCGTACTTGGCGCGAAGGGCCTCGAGCGGCAGGTCGATCAAATCGGCGTAGTAGTCCGGGTGGAAGCGGAGCTTCTGCATCTCGATCATGTCCCGGGCGTTGGCAAAGGTCATATCCCGTAGCGTGAGACCCCGCTCCTCGTAGATGATGCGCAACATGGCGTCGATGTCGGAATTGTCCAGCACCAGAAAGGCCTTGGGATAGCCCACGGCAAAGCTGTCCTCCTGGAGCACGGAAACGCAAAAGCCGTGGAAGGTGTTGATGTAGCCGGTGTCGTTGTCGCCGGTGAGCGCGTGGATTCGCTGGCGCATTTCGTTGGCCGCCTTGTTGGTGAAGGTGACACAGAGGATGTTTCCGGGAAGGATGCCCAGCTCCGTTACCAGCCAGGCAAAGCGGTGGGTCAACGCCCGGGTCTTGCCCGAGCCCGCCCCCGCGATGACGCGCACGAAGCCCTCCGTCGTCGTGACGGCTTCCAGCTGCTCGGCGTTCAGTGTTTCAGTCAAATCCATACGATCCCTCCTTGCGGGGAGTATAACGCAAAAACGGTCCCATAAGCAGGACCGTTTTTGCGTTGCACCAATTACAGCTCCAGCTTGTCCTCAATGTCGTTGACCACATAGTAGACCATGTTGTCTTCCGGCTTGATATAGAGCTTGCAGGAGCGGATCATGGAAGACGGGTGCTTGGCCTTGAAGTCCTCCTTGCAGCGCTCTGCCAGGGCAGCACAATCGAACTGGCGGTTGGCGTGCTGGACATAAACTTCCGGCACGAAGGCGGAAACGACCTGCTTTTTGGCATTTTTTGCCGCCTCCAGGACAGGCTCGGCTTTTTTGACGGCAGAACCGGCAGCGCTCATGGCTTTACGGACCACAGGCTCGGTCTTTTCTACGACCTCACCCACGACTTCTTCTACAACTTCTTTGACCTTTTTGGACGCCATATCTTGCGTCTCCTTTCCGATGTTTCATTTGCCGGACACAGTTTTACCGCGTCTTGATATAGTATAACACATCTGTCTTGCGATTTCATCCTTTGTTTTTCATTTTTCTCAGAAATTACAATTTTATTCAAATCCCGCCAGGTTTTTTTCTCTGTTTTTGGTTCATATTATATGCGGGCGCTCAAAAAAAAATGTAAAGTAAGGGGAGGGATCACGCATGGGAAGAAGCATACGGACCGCTGCTGCTGCAGTTTGGCTGGCGTTGCTGCTAAGCGTTCCGGCCTTTGGGGCGACGCCGGAGAGCCTTGTCCCCGTGGGCCAGACGGTGGGGCTGGAATTGAACATGGATGGCGTTTATATTGTCGGTTTTTCAGATGAGGACGGCTCTCCCGCTCAGGCAGCGGGGCTGCAGGTGGGCGATCGGATCCGCGCTGTGGACGGGCAGGTTCTGGATTCTGCAGAGGGCTTGCGGGCACTGGTGGCAGAGGGCAGTGGCGAGGCCGTGGTTCTGGATGTAGACCGAGCAGGCCGAGCCGTCCAGGTGGCAGTGCGGCCCACGGAGCAAGACGGGCAGTTACTTCTGGGGCTTTGCGTCCGGGACCGGATCGCGGGCCTGGGCACCGTGACCTTCTACGACCCGGAAACCGGGCTCTTTGGCGCGCTGGGCCATGGCGTAAGCGGCGGCGGCAGCCAGCCTATGGCAATCCGCGGCGGGCTGGCCACGCAAACCTGTGTCTCCGGGATCCGGCGCGGCGCCGTGGGCATGCCCGGTTCTCTGCTGGGTCCGGCCAGCGGCGGCGCGACCCTGGGCCAGGTGGAGCAGAACACAGAGCGTGGGCTTTTCGGCCACGCGGCAGGCGTGGGGCTGTGCGGTACGCCCATCGCGCTGGCAGGACAGGAAGAGGTCACCGTTGGCCCCGCCGAGCTCTGGTGCAGCCTGGAGGACGGGCAGACGCTACGCTATGCCGTGGAGATTGAGGCGGTCCGGCTGGACGCGGAGCAATGCCGGGACTTGCGGATCGTAGTGACGGACCCGCGGTTGCTGGAGAAAACCGGCGGCATCGTTCAGGGCATGAGCGGCTCGCCCATCGTCCAAAACGGCAAGCTGGTGGGCGCGGTCACACATGTTCTGGTCCGGGACCCCACGCGGGGCTACGGCATTCTGATCGGGCACATGCTGGAGGCAGCAAATCAGGCGGCAAAAGCCGCCTGATTTGCAATTGACAATTGGCATTTTTCATTATGCCATTGACATTTCCGCAAAAACAAGCTAAAATACCTCTGCAACCGGGCCGGACAGCCGCGCGGGACGGCCGAAAGGCCCACCGTGAGGAAAGTCCGGGCTCCACAGGGCAAGGATAACGGGTAACGCCCGCCGAAGGCGACTTCAGGAAAAGTGCAACAGAGAGATACCGCCCCGCGCAAGCGAGGTAAGGGTGGAAAAGTGAGGTAAGAGCTCACTCGCCGGCTGGAGACTGTCCGGCGCTGTAAACTCTATCCGGAGCAACACCGTGGAGGAGACGCATGGTTGGCCCGACCGTCTCCGGGGAGGTGGCATAGAGCGTATCGGCAACGGTACGACAAGATAGATGGCTGTCTAAGACAGAACCCGGCTTACAGACCCGATTGCACTTTAAAATGCAGAATGCACAATGCAGAATGTGATCACCACACTCATTTTGTATTTTGCATTCTGCATTTTGCATGTTACAGGCGCATACATTGTCCGGGTGATGCGCTTTGCAAATCAAGATCACATGGGGCTTTCTGCTCCTGCTGGGCTGCTTTTGGGCTTTGGATCGCTGGGGCGTGACGCTGCCCTTCCTGCTGGCGGCGGCTGTGCATGAATGCGGCCATTTGACTGCCCTGGTCTTCCTGAAAATCCCGGTAACAGGACTGGAGCTCCGTGCAGGCGGGGCGGTCATCCGGGCGGCGCTACCCGGCGGTCGCCGGGAGGCCCTGGCGCTGGCCGCCGGGCCGAGCGTCAATCTGCTGCTGGCCGCGCTCTTTTGGCAGCCCTGGCCGCTCTTCGGCCTGTGCAATCTGAGCCTGGGCCTGGTCAACCTGCTCCCCTTTCCGCAACGCGACGGCGGGCGGCTGCTCCGGACGCTGAAGCGCAATCAATGAGGTATTCCGATGAACGAACGAATTGAAACGATACTGCCGCGGATCTTGCCACGGGTGCAGAAGCCCGCCCGGTACGTGGGCGGCGAATACAATCAGACCGTGAAGGATCTGTCCCAGGTGGACACCCGGGTGGCCTTCTGCTTCCCGGACACCTACGAGATCGGCATGTCCAACCTGGGCCTGCGGATCCTCTACGGGATCATGAACAATATGCCCGGCGTCTGGTGCGAGCGGGTCTTCACCCCCTGGGGGGACATGGAGGACGAAATGCGCGCCGCCGGGCTGCCCCTCTATGCCCTGGAGAGCCACGACCCTGTGGGCGAGTTCGACATGATCGCCTTCTCGGTAGGCTACGAGATGAGCTACACCAACATCCTCACCATGCTCGATCTGGCCGGGGTCCCCCTGCACGCAAGGGAACGGGACAGTTTACATAATATTGTTTTTGCAGGCGGAGCCTGCACCTACAACCCCGAACCGCTGGAGGATTTCATCGACTTTTTCTCTCTGGGCGAAGGCGAAGAGAGCACGGTGGAGATCGTAAACTGTTACCGTGACGCCAAACGGCGGGGGCTAAGCAAGGAAGAATTTCTGTGGGAAGTGGGGAAGATCCCCGGCGTCTATGTGCCCTCCCACTACGAGCACCGCTACAACGCCGACGGCACGCTGGCGGCCATCGTGCCCCTGGAGGGTACTCCGGAACGGGTGACGAAGCGGATTGTTCAGGACCTGGACAAGGCCTGGTACCCCACGGAGCCCATCGTCCCCATGACGGAGATCGTCCACGACCGGATGAACTTAGAGGTCATGCGCGGCTGCATCCGGGGCTGTCGCTTCTGCCAGGCGGGCTACACCTATCGCCCCGTACGGCCCCGGCAGCCGGACACGCTCTTCGAGCAGGCCGTCCACGCGCTGGAATTTTCCGGTGACAATGAAATCACCCTCTCCAGCCTCTCCACCTCGGACTACAAGTATCTGGAGCCGTTGACGGACCGCATGACGGAATACTGTGTGGCCCGGAACATCAATATGTCCGTCCCCTCTTTGCGGGCGGACAACTTTTCCCGCGACTTGATGCTGAAACTGCAAAAGGTCCGCAAGAGCGGTTTGACCTTCGCCCCCGAGGCGGGCACGCAACGATTGCGGGATGCCATCAACAAGAATGTCACGGAAGAGGACATCCTCAAGACCTGTGAGATTGCCTTTGCAGGCGGCTGGAACAATGTTAAGCTCTACTTCATGTTGGGCCTGCCCACGGAGACGGACGAAGATGTGATCGGCATCGGGGACCTGGTCTACAAGATTTACAACACCTGGAAGGCCCACGCCTCCAACAAGAAGCGCGGCGTGCGGATCCATGTCGCCACGGCCTTCTTCGTCCCCAAACCCTTCACAGGCTTCCAGTGGGAGCAGCAGATCGAGCCGGAGGAATATCTTCGGCGCTGCCGCCTGCTGAAGGAGCACTTGAACAACAAAAGCGTGGAGTACAACTACCACGAGGCCAAGCTCTCGGAGCTGGAAGCCGTGCTGGCCCGAGGCGACCGCCGTTTGGGCGCGGTCATCGAGGCCGCCTGGCGGCGCGGGGCCAAGCTGGACGGCTGGATGGAGTATTTCGACTACGATAAGTGGATCGCCGCCCTGGACGAATGCGGCATAGACCGGCACTTCTACACCACGCGGGGCTTCGGCCTGGACGAGGTCCTGCCCTGGGACAGCATCGACCCCGGCGTGCGCAAGAGCTTCCTGCTTCGTGAGCGGGAGCGGGCCTACCGCTCCGAGATCACCCCCGACTGCCGCCACGGCTGTGCAGGCTGTGGGGCAAACGGGCTGCTGGAATGTGGGAAGTGCGAACCGTAGCAGTTGAAAATATTCGGTGTTTTTAAATTGCAATTTGCAAAACACATTCATTTTCAATTTTACACTTTCAACTGTCAACTTGGAACACAATGAACTTGAAGAGGTAGAAACAATGTCAAGGCTGTTATTTGTCAAGGAGGGCGTCGCGGTCTGGTCCTCCCATCTGGACTTGATGCGGGCGCTGATGCGCTCCTTCCGGCGCGCCGGGATTGACCTCAAGCACAGCCAGGGCTTCACGCCCCACCCGGAGCTGTCCATCCTCATGCCCCTATCCGTAGGCGTGGAGAGCCAGTGCGAGATCGCCGAATTCGCCCTGGCGGAGGGCTGTGAGATTCCCGCTTCGGAGATTGCCTCCCGGATGAACCCCGTACTGCCTGCGGGTCTCCGGGCCCTGGAGAGCTACGAAGGCGGTCTGAAGGCCGGCAAGCTGGCCTGGCTGCGGGCAAGGCTTGAGCTAAGCTACAGTCCTGTAGGGGCGGCCAGTGGCCGCCAGCCCGAGGCAGAGGCTGACGGAATGCAAAATCCTGGGCGAACGTCTGCCGGACTGGCAGTCCGCAGCAACACTGGTGCACAAAATTGCCCAGAACTTCAAGCTGCCCTATTACACCCTGTCCCCCACCTACTCTGTCTGCGCGGAACACGGCTA
>JAFOKO010000044.1 GCA_017419715.1 Oscillospiraceae bacterium
CAAGCAGGGTCTTGCCAGTGCCCGGAGGGCCCACCAGCAGAACGCCTTTGGGGACCTTTGCGCCGAGCGCGGTGAATTTGGTTGGGTCCTTAAGGAATTCCACGATCTCCTGAAGCTCGGCCTTTTCCTCTTCCGCGCCAGCCACATCGGCAAAGGTGACCTGCTTGTTGGAAAGACCGATCTTGGCGTTGGCCTTGCTGAATTTCATAGCGCCGCCCGCGCCGCCGCCCATTCGGTTCATAAGGACCATCATGACGACGATCACGATCGCGCCCATCAGCAGCATGGGAAGCACGCTGGACAGCAGCCATGCACTCTGAGATTCCGGTAAAACATCGTATTCTGTAAGTGTATCTGCCGCCAACTGTTCTGCAATGAGGTCTCCCAGATCGGCATAGAAGAGCGAGAAATCCGCGAGCCGGTATTTTACAAGGGTCTGGCCCTGAAAGGGTTCCCGGAGCTTCATTTCCAGCGTGTTGCTCTGAATGCTGAAGGATTCGACCTGCTCATGCTGAAACAGATTGATCACATCGGAATACTTCATGTCGATTGCGCTGGATGCGTCGTAGAGCTTATACAGCGCAAACAGCATCAGCAGCACCAGGACTGCATAGACGATTACGGGCCCGCGTCGCGGGGCCTGCGGTTTTTGTTGGTTCATTCACTTCTTCCTCTCTTTTCAGGGATCGGGGTTGCCGGCGGCGCACGCCGGCGCGGGGGAATAAGAAATTACAAGCGCTTCTTCTCCGTCGCCTGCAAGCCAGGCCGGATCCGCGCCAATGCCGAACACGGCAACGGGTTTTCCTGCCACGGTCAAGACTGGGATCGTTTGCCGCTGCCGGGACGGGATCTTTCGGTCGATCATCAGATCCTTGAGGGACTTGGTGCCGCCGGAAAGCTTCAGCCGGTCGCCGGGGCGTCTGCCACGGACACAGAGCTCAAGCGTGGCTATCATATCACACTTCAAGGCGAAGGTGGTAAGGTTTTTTTTGCTTAAATATGAACTTTTTGTAACAACACAGCAGATCCGGCCCAGCCCATCCGGAAGTTCCGTGCATCCGGGGACCTGGAGCAAAAGCGCCGGAAGCGTTCGGGGCGCGGTAGCAGTGGAAAAGCTGAGCATATCGTAGCTTCGCTGGGCGATTCTGCCACCGGGAAGCGCAAATTGGGCCGAAGGCCCAGCTGAAAGCAGCCGATCCAGCGCCGCCACATAGACCAGCGCGGGATCGGTGAGCTCCAGCTCTGCCAGCATGCCCAGAAGCACCCGCCGCCGAAGCACCGCGTCCAGAGCCAGCAGGCGCTCACAGGACCAACCGCCCACTGTCCGGCATTCCGCTCCGGCCCGTGCGGCCAGTTGGGAGAGAAAGGCGTCCTCTTCCCGGAGCAGGGCAGCCGTGCGGCCTACGGTGCGGTCCAAATTCGGGTTTTCAGCCCGCAACAGGGGCAGTACCCGGTGGCGTAGCCGATTCCGAAGGCAGTCGTCTTCAGCGTTGGTCGTGTCCTCCACATGGGGCAGGCCCTCCCGCGCCAGCAGAGCCGCGATCTCCTCCCGGGTACAGCACAGAAGGGGACGAATGACATTCTCCCGCCGGACCGGGATGCCGCCCATGCCCCGCAAGCCGCTTCCCCGGAGCAGGTGTAGCAGGACGGTTTCCGTGTTGTCGCCGGCGTTGTGGGCGGTAGCCAGCTTGCCACGGGCCACCTGGTGCAGATAGGCGTAACGAAGGTTCCGGGCGGCTTCCTCGATGCTCTCTCCTGTTTCCGCCGCCCGCGCAGCGGTGTCCCCACGGCCCAGAGAGAAGGGAATATCCCAGGCGGCGCATAGCTTTGCGCAGAAGTCCGCGTCCCGATCTGCCTCTGCACCGCGCAGCCCGTGATGAAAATGGGCGGCGCGCAGGGTGATGCCCAGCTTGGGCGTCAAGGCGCGCAAAATCCAGAGCAGGGCCACGGAATCCGCCCCGCCGGACAGGGCGACGGTCACATCGTCTTCCGGGTCCAGAAAAGCGTTCTCCCGCAGAAAGCGGAAAACCTTATCTTCTATAGAATACGCAGTTTTCAATGTTCCATTCCATTATGTGCCGTGAATCGTGTCGAGATTGGAGAAGGAGAAGAACTGAGGACGCCACTGAATTTTGACGGTTCCGGGCTCCCCGTGGCGGTTCTTCGCCACAATGCATTCACAGACATTCTGTTCGGCGGTGTTTGGATTGTAATAGTCGTCCCGGTAGAGCATGATGACCTGGTCGGCGTCCTGCTCGATGGCGCCGGATTCGCGCAGATCGGAGAGCAGGGGGCGCTTGTCCGTGCGGCTTTCGGAGGCACGGGAGAGCTGGCTGAGGCAGATCACGGGAACATTCAAGTCCTTTGCCATGATCTTCAGAGCACGGGAAATCTCGGCCACTACATTGACGCGGTTTTCAGCGCTACGACTGTCTTTGTCGGCCCGGGTCATCAGCTGGAGGTAGTCTACCACGATCAGACCCAGATTGTCCAGACGGCGGCAGATGGCGTTCATCTCCGTGACGGAGATGGTGGGATTGTCCGAGACTCGGATATCCGTTTCCGATAGTGCGGAGGAGGCAATGCCGATTTTTTCCCAGTCCTCCTGTTCGAGCCGCCCGGTGGTGAGTTTATTGTTGTCTATGGCGCCTTCGCAGGACAAAAGCCGGGCAGCCAGCTGCTCGCGGGACATTTCCAGTGAAAAAAATGCTACGGTTTTTTTGGTTACCTTGGCGACATTGGCCAGAATGTTCAGGGCAATGGTGGTCTTGCCCATGCCGGGACGGGCAGCAATGATAATGAGGTCGGACTTGTTCAAGCCGTTGATCTTTCGGTCCAGATCCCGAAGCCCGGTGGGCGCGCCGGGGATATCGCTGTCGGACTGGGCCAGTTCATCGAGGTGGGTGAAGAGCTTGAACATAATGGTGCCGATGCGCTCCAGCTCATCGTCGGCGTTGCCTCGGCGGAGACTAAAGACCTTGCGCTCGGCGCTGTCCAGGATAGAGGATGCAGTTCCTTTCTCCTGAATCGCCATCTCGTTGATGTCCGTTGCGGCCTGGGAGAGAGCACGCAACAAGGCTTTGTCCCGGACAGTTTTCGCATAGTCTTCGACATTGGCGGCTGTTGGAGTGATCTCCATGAGCTGCCGCATATAGGACGGTGTCGTGGCTTCCTCGTAGTAACCGTTTTCCTTGAGTTTCCCCAGCACAGTCACCACATCAATGGGCTGGGAATAGCTGAACATCCGGTAGATGGTCTCGTAGATCTCCCGATTCTGGCGCAGGTAAAAATCCTCCGGCTTGAGAATCCCAATCACTTTGCCCACGCATCGGCTGTCGATCAAGATCGAGCCCAACACCGCCTGTTCTGCAACCAGATCCTGAGGTAGCTGGCGGGAAGCCAGTCCAGTATAATCGATCGTTTCAGGCATTCTGAGGCCTCCTGTGTCGGATGAAGTATCTCTTTCAGAGAGATATGAAGTGGTAGAGCAATGGCGAAGGCGTTCCGCTGTGCCAAGTATGGCGCAGCCATATTATAAGCGAAGCGTCTTCATACGGCGAAGCTGTACTTTATAGTTGCATCAACAAATGCTTCACTGCTCCTTGACCTCCACCTTCAACGGTGCATCGATGCCGAAGCCCAGCTTAATCTTCACGGTGTAGGCGCCGACGCTCTTGATGGCGTCTTCAATGACGATCTTGCGTTTGTCCAGCTCGATCCCCTCTTGAGCCTTTAGGGCGTCCGAGATCTCCTGGCTGGTGACGGAGCCGAACAGACGACCGGCGCCGCCACCCTTAGCGTAGACGGCCAGGGTCATTTCTCGCAGCTTGGCGGACAGCGCGGCAGCTTCTTCCCGGGCGCGCTGTTCCTTTTCCTGCTTGGCCTTGTCGTTCATGCGCATGGTGTTGACATTGTCCGCAGTGGCCTCCTGGGCCAGCTTGCGGGGAAAAAGAAAGTTGCGGGCATAGCCGTCGGAGACATTGATCATCTCCCCCTTTTTGCCCTGTCCTCGGATGTCTTGCAAAAGAATTACTTTCATGTGATATGTTCTCCTTTCCGGTAACGCGATTTGTTTATTCTGTACAATAGCGGTCGATTGCTGCGATTAGCTTTTCTTTGGCCTCTTCCATGGAGATCCCGCGAAGCTGTGCGCCGGCCGTGACGGCGTTGCCGCCGCCGCCCAGCGGCTCCAGGATCATCTGCACATTCACCGCGCCAAGTGAGCGGGCGGAGACGAAGATGACATCTGCCTGGCGAAAGAGCACGAAGGAGACCCGGATGCCGTCGATGGACAGAAGCTCGTCGGCGGCCTGGCCTGCCAGGGCGCGGCTCACATCCTCTTCCACGCAGGAAATGGCCATGTCGTCCCGGTACATCCAGGCGGATTCAATGATCCGGTAACGGCGGACGGTTTCGTCGAAGCCGTTGCGGAACAGACGCTTTACATCCGACGGGTCCACCCCTTGATAGCGGAGGAAGGCCGCGGCCTCAAAGGTTCGGCTGTTGACCCGGGAGGTGAAGTTCTTGGTGTCCAGCACGATACCGGCCATCAGCGCCATCAGCTCACAGGGAAGGATGGTCTTGGCATCCACGGTATAGGTCAACAGCTCGGTGACCAGCTCGCTGGCGGAAGAGGCAAAGGGCTCATGCAGATTCAACGCGGCGTTGCTGATGTAGTCGGCAGCTCGGCGGTGATGGTCGATGACTGCCACCTGGTTCATGGATTCCAGCAGATCCCGGTTCTCCACTTGGTCCGGCCGGTTGGTATCCACCACGATAAGCAGGCTTTTTGCGTCCGCCTGCAGCATCGCGTCCTGGCCGGAGATGAAGACATCCTTATATTCGCTGTCCGACTGGATCAATTCCAGCAGCTTGGGGGCAGAGCTGGCTTCCCGATCCACCACGATGCTGGCCTTTTTTCCACGGCTTCTGCAGAGGGCCACTACGCCGCAGGCCGCGCCGATCACATCGGCGTCGGCGTTCCGGTGCCCCATCAGAAAGACACGGCTGGCGGGCTGGATCAGCGCGGTGAGGGAGGAGGCCATCACGCGGGACTTGACCTTGCTCCGCCGCTCCGTTTCCACGGAGCGGCCACCATAGAAGCTGAAATCGTATTTGTCCTTGATGACAGCCTGATCGCCGCCTCGGGAGAGGGCCATTTCCAGAGCCAGGGCCGCGTACTCATAGTTTTCCTTGAAGCTCTCGCCGTCCTTGCCCACACCAAAGGAGATGGTCGCGGCAATTCCGTTGGGGTTTGTGACTTCCCGGGCGCTTTCCAGCAGGGAGAACTTTTCTTCCGTGATGCGGAACAGCTCCTTGGCCTCGAAGATGAAGAGAAAACGGTTTCGCTCCAGCTTTCGCAGCAGGCCGCCGATTTTTTCCGCCCAGCCGGTGATGCGGTCATTGAGGGCGGCGTTCAGGCTAAAGACGGCGGAATCGCTGAGATTGTTGGTGAGCTCGTCAAAGTTGTCGATGAGAATGATGGAGACGACGGGCCGGGACCGAAGGAACTCGTCCCGGGTGTCCAGCAGATCTGTGGTGTCGATCCAGAGAAGTTGCGCCACGGCCTCCGCGCCGGCCTCGTGCTTGGGGAGAAAGCCCAGACAGCGGAAGCGGCGCTCCCGAATCTGCAGCTCGTCGGGCGCCTCCTGCTTGCCAGACTGGAGCCAGTCCAGCTGGAACCCCCGGAAAATCGTGCTGATTCGTGTACCCACCTGGGATTCAGCTGTGTTCAAGGCCTTTTGGAGCTGCCGGTTGTGCCAGAGGATCTCTCCGTCCGACAGGCGGACCTCCGCCATGGGCCAGGGGGCATTGACAGAGACAGATTTACTCAGACCGTCTACCGCTGTCTGGATGTTTGCAGCAATTCCTTTGACCAGCTGCCGGGTGACGGCAAGCTCCAGGGCCAGAAGCAGGAAGGTGGCGGCGGCCATCGTGCCGGAAAGCACATAGTCCTGCCGTGCGGCCTCAATGATGCTGAAGAGAAGCAGGATCGCACTGAAGATGTAAGTTCCGCTTCGCAATAGGCGTTTGATATTTCGTTCCATTTCATCACCTCTGGCGGCGTCTGCCTGTGGAAATCGTCGATCAATCTTGCGGCTGTAAACCCGCACCCTATACTATAACAGATAAAAACAAAATATGCTATACAAAAATCAAAAAAAATAGATTTTTGTATAGCATATTGTCGCGCCCCGCATGCGGAGCGGGAAGCGCTGTTACTCCATCAGCGCCTCGCGGCGATCGCGGAAGAGCAGGCTGATGCACCAGATACCAGCCAGAGCTACGACGCCGTAGATGATGCGGCTGAGCAGAGCGCCCTGGCCGCCGCCGAGCCAGGCGACGAGATCAAACTGAAACAGGGAGATCAGACCCCAGTTCAGCGCGCCGATGATGACCAAAAGCAATGCCGCTGTGTCCATAACGCAGCCTCCTTTTCAATTTGGGTTGCTGAAAGTATGCCCAAAGGAAAGAATTCTATTCATGCACCGGAATTTTTCATTTTTACCGCTGTTTTTTACAAGTTGCGGTTGCAAATGCAAATACAATTTGGTATAATTTGCTTACCGAAAACCATAAGGAGGACTATCCTAATGAACGCTTTCTTACCCGCTGACATTCTTCTGCCCCGCGATGTACCCATGGAAAAATGGGCTGTGATCGCCTGCGACCAGTTCACCTCCGATCAGAAGTACTGGGATCGCGTCCGCGCCAATGCCGCCGGCAGCGCTTCCACCATCAATCTGATCCTGCCTGAGGCCGAGCTTGGCACGCCCCGTGAAGCAGAGCACACCGCTGTGATCAACAAAACCATGGGCGAGTATCTGCAGAACGATGTGTTTGTCTGCTACCCCCACAGCCTTGTGCTGGTGGAGCGCACCCTGGAGAACGGTTCCGTCCGCCTGGGTCTGATGGGTATGGTCGATCTGGACGCCTACGACTACTCCACTGGCTCCACCTCCGCCATCCGCGCCACAGAGAAGACTGTTGTGGAGCGCATTCCACCCCGCCAGCGTGTCCGCCGCGACGCTCCCCTGGAGCTGCCCCACATTCTGATGCTGGCCGACGACCACGACAAGGTCCTGATCGAGCCCATCGCTGCCAAGAAGAACCAGCTCAAGAAGCTCTATGACTTTGATCTCATGGAAGACGGCGGTCATATCGTTGGCTATCTTGTCGAGGGCGAGGAAGTCAAGGCATTTGAAGAGCGCTTGACCAACTACACCGCCAATGTCGGCAAGAAGTACGAGGGTCTGCCCGGCGTTCCCATGGTCTTCGCCGTGGGCGACGGCAACCACAGCCTGGCCACTGCCAAGAGCTGCTACGAAGAGCTCAAGGCCAAGAACCCCGGCGTGGATCTGTCCAACCATCCCGCCCGTTTCGCACTGGTGGAGCTGGAGAACATCCACGATCCCGCTCAGGTGTTCGAGCCCATCCACCGCGTCATTTTCAAGACGGAACCTGAGGCTCTGCTGAAGGAGCTGCAGGAGACCTGGTGCGCCGAAGGCGGCTTCCCCGTCAAGTGGTTCATCGGCGACAAGTCCGGCACCGTCTATCTGGACAAGGCCAAGAGCCAGCTGGCCGTCGGCGCGCTGCAGTCCTTCCTGGATAAGTATCTGAAGGAGCATGCGGGCGAGATCGACTACATCCATGACGACGATGTGCTCATCGACCTGGCCAAGCAGGACAAGGCCATCGGCTTCCTGCTGCCCGCCATGGAGAAGAGCCAGCTCTTCCGTGGCGTCATCGCCGACGGCATCCTGCCCAGAAAGACCTTCTCCATGGGTCACGCCCGCGAGAAGCGCTACTACCTGGAAGCCCGCAAGATCAAGTGATCGTTTTGCACGAAACCGCTCCGGGCAAGCTGAATCTAACGCTGGATGTGTTGGGCCAACGGCCGGATGGCTATCATGACCTGGAAATGGTCATGGTTTCCGTCTCGCTGTGCGACAGCTTGACCCTGGAGCTGGGCACAGGCGAACCCTGGTCGGTCACTTGTGACCGATCGGAGATCCCAGACGGACCGGAGAATCTCTGCTGGAAGGCGGCTCGCGCCTACTGTGACGCCGCCGGGGTGGACCCCGACGGCCTTCGGATCCGTGTGAAAAAGCATATCCCCGCCCAGGCGGGTATGGCCGGCGGCAGCAGCGACGCTGCCGCCGTGCTTCGTGCACTTAATCGGCACTACGGCCGCTTCTCCGACGAAGAGCTCCGCGCTCTGGGCTTGCGCGTGGGCAGCGATGTGCCCTACTGTCTCTTCGGCGGCGTAGCTCTGGCCCGCGGCCGGGGCGAGCTTTTGACCCGCCTGCCCGATCTGCCGAAAGAGCTGTATTTCGTGCTGATCAAGCCGGAGTTTTCGGCTTCCACCCCGGCTTTGTTCCGGGCACTGGATACGGCAGGCGTTACCGCCCGGCCGGATACAGCAGCAATGCTTTCCGCTATCCAACAGCAGGATCGGAATGCCATCGGGGCCAATCTGCAAAACGCCTTCGAGCCGTTGGTCGCCGCCCAATATCCTCAAGTGAAGGCGTTGCGGCAGATCCTGCTGGCCCACGGGGCCATTGGCGCCAGGCTCACCGGAACCGGCTCCGTGATCTTCGGCCTGTTTTGCAGCAAGCTGCGCGCCTTCTCCGCCGCCCTGGAACTGGAAGAACTCTGCCCTCAAGTCCACCTCGCCGAGGCACTCCCCGCCCCGCCCTGTGTGCACCCCCTGTAGCGGCGCACAGTGTGCGCCACGGGAAGCAGTGCGAAGCCGCAACGCCCCTCATCCGTCAGCGGGCTTGCGTGAGACGCCCGGCGACACCAGCACGGAAGGATGCCAGTTGCGCCAGCATAGCTGCCGCACTGGCGATAAAACCCACAACAGTCCTCCGAAGGGGGAGACGAGGAGACAGCCTTTTCCGGAGGGGGAAGGCAATATAAGGTACGGAGAACCCGTTTCCTACGGTCCGCCGATCTGTATGATTCCGAAGCAAAGCGCCTGCCGTGATGAAGGCAGGCGCTTTGTCGTGCTTGTTTACTTGCTCAGGGCCTTGGTGATACGGGCCAGGGCGTCGTCCAGCTCCTCGTAGGAAACGGGGATGGGGGGCGCGAAGCGGATGGTGTGGTCGTGGGTCTCCTTGCAGAGCACGCCCTCATGGATGCAGGCCTTGACATAGTCGAAGGCGTCGCCGTAGAACTCCACGCCGATCAGCAGGCCGCGGCCGCGGATCTCCTTGATCTCGGGGTTCTTGATCTTCTTCAGGCCGTCCATGAAGTACTTGCCCTTCTCCCGGGCCATCTTGGGGTAGTCGTCCCGCTGGAGGATCTCCAGGGCCTTCACGCCGCAGGCGCAGGCCAGGGGGTTGCCGCCGAAGGTGGAGCCGTGAGAGCCGGGGGTGTAGAGGCCCAGGATATCCTTGTTGGCCGCGATGCCGGACAGGGGCATCACGCCGCCGCCCAGGGCCTTGCCCATGATGTAGATATCGGGCTCCACGTTCTCATGCCAGCAGGCGAACATATCGCCGGTGCGGGCAAAGCCGGTCTG
>JAFOKO010000045.1 GCA_017419715.1 Oscillospiraceae bacterium
AGCAGTTCGATCCAGCCCTCGCCCTTGCAGGTGGGGCAGCCCTCGCCCTTGCACTTGAAGCACTGCACATCCACCTCGCAGCTCGGCTCGGTGAAGGGGAAGTGGTGGGGACGGAAGCGGACCACAGAATCTTCCCCGTAGAGAGACTTCACCAGGGTCTCCAGGGTGCCCTTAAGGTCGGCCATGGTGATGCCTTTGTCGATGACCAGACCCTCGATCTGGTGGAACATGGGGGAGTGGGTGGCGTCCACTTCGTCCTTGCGGAAGACGCGGCCCGGGGCCAGGATACGAATGGGCGGGTTCTTGATGGCTTCCATGGCGCGGATCTGCATCGGGGAAGTCTGGGTCCGAAGCAGGACGGAGCTGTCTTCCTTGATATAGAAGGTGTCGGACCAGTCCCGGGCGGGGTGGCCCTCTTCGGTGTTCAGTTTGGTGAAGTTGTAGTCGGCCAGCTCCACCTCGGGGCCTTCCAGGATCTGAAAGCCCATGCCGATAAAGATTTCTTTGGCCTCGTCCAAGGCGATGTTCATGGGGTGCTTGTGCCCCATGACCGGGGCAGTGCCGGGGACGGTCACATCCAGTGCCTCGGCGGCCAGCCTTGCCTCCAGGGCAGCGGCGGCCAGCTCGGCCTTCCGGGCCTCCAACCGTTCTTCAATGGCGGCGCGGACGGAATTGGCAAGCTGTCCCATCACAGGACGCTCCTCGGCGGAGAGCTTGCCCATCATCTTCAGGACGGCGGTGAGCTCGCCCTTTTTGCCCAGCAGCTTCACGCGCAGCTCTTCCAGCTCTGCAGAAGCCCTGGCCTGTTCCAGAGCCTCCAGCGCAGAGGCCCGGATCTTTTCCAGTTGCTCTTTCATGTGTTATCTCCTTGTGAATTAGATTATTAAACAAAAAACCGCCTTTCCTCCCCTCAAACTGGGACGAAAGACGATGCTTCCGCGGTACCACCCGCATTCGCCGGAGCCCGGCGCACTCTTGAACCTTAACGCGATCCCCACGGCGGATCCTACCAAAATCGGGGCGAAGCCCTTTTTCTTCAAATCCGCGGCTCCCGGCCGAAGGCCCCTGCCTCGCGGGGGATGCTTGCAGCGACCGCACCCTCTCTGAACCCGCCTGTGAGACACGGACAAGCCGTTCCACGCCTGTATCGGATAAAACCGCAAATAGTATAGCACAAGGGCTTGGAATATGCAAGGGTTTTCTTTCTATTTTGCCATGCGTTTTTGTGCCGGAGCGATTCGATTTTTGTGTAAAAACAGTGGTTTTTTTCCTTGACAATTGGCCTTGCTTTGTATATGATGAATGCCGGAAATCGCCGCAGATGCGGCGAACATTTGCGGCCTTGCATGACCGCAGAAGGAGAGAAAAATGAGTACATTCAAAGCGTTCCTCAAAAAGCAGGACATTGAGCTGTCTCCCAAGCGCTATTTCATCGACGCCATGAGCGCCATGGCCCAGGGCCTCTTTGCCTCCCTGCTGATCGGCACCATCATCAAGACGCTGGGCCAGCAGCTTGGCCTGGAGATCCTGGTGCAGGTGGGCGACTATGCCTTCCAGATGTGCGGGCCGGCTATTGCCGTCGCCATTGGCTACGCCCTCCACGCCGCGCCTCTGGTCCTCTTCTCCCTGGTGGGCGTCGGCTATGCCGGCAACAGCCTGGGCGGCGCGGGCGGCCCTCTGGCAGTTTATGTCCTCGCCATCATCGCCTGTGAGTGCGGCAAGCTGGTCTCCAAGCGCACCAAAGTGGACATTCTGGTCACACCGGCGGTCACGACCCTGGTGGGCGTGCTGATGGCCATTCTGATCGCGCCTCCCATCGGCAAGGCTGCAAGCTCGGTGGGCGAGCTGATCATGTGGGCGACCAAGCTCCAGCCCTTCTTCATGGGCATTCTGGTCTCCGTTGTGGTGGGCATTGCCTTGACTCTGCCCATCTCCTCCGCCGCTATTTGCGCGGCGCTGAGCCTCACGGGTCTGGCCGGCGGCGCTGCTGTGGCCGGCTGCTGTGCCCAGATGGTGGGCTTCGCCGTCATGAGCTTCCGCGAGAACCGCTGGGGCGGCCTGGTGAGCCAGGGCATCGGCACCTCCATGCTGCAGATGCCGAACATCATCAAGAACCCCCGTATCTGGATCCCGCCCATCGTCGCCTCCGCCATCACCGGGCCTCTGGCTACCTGCCTCTTCCACCTGGAGAACAACGGTCCCGCCGTGGCCTCCGGCATGGGCACCTGTGGCTTCGTCGGCCAGATCGGCGTCTACACCGGCTGGGTGAACACCAAGGAAAGCATCGCCGCCATGGATTGGGTCGGCATGCTGTTGATCTGCTTCGTGCTGCCCGCTGTGCTGAGCTTCGTCCTTTGCGAACTCGAGCGCAAGCTCGGCTGGATCAAAAAGGACGATCTGAAGCTGCAATGATCCCCAAGAAACGAATAGCCGCAAACCAGCAAGTGTTGGTTTGCGGCTATTTTTCTAATACCACACATCGATGCGGAAGAAGATCTTGACCCATTTCCGCGGATCCTTGCTTTGGATGCAGATGGTTTTCGGCACGACGGACAAGGGAGCGTGCTCCGCGTCCGTTGCAAATTCCGGCGAATACACGATTTCAAGATCGAACATGCCGGAATAGGCCCGGATGTTTCGAATGCATTTCTCGAATTGCTGCTTTTTCTCCAGCGCACGGGGCGTAAGATAGACATAGTCGTCCTCATACTGAGAAATGCATCCCGGAATGTCCGGCAGCAGCTCTGTGCGAATCAATTCGCCGGAGCTGAGACATCGAATCGCGTCCATTGGGCTTCGGACATTTGTGAAATCTATGGAGGACAGGGCCTCAAATCGCTCGACGAGCTTGGAACAGTATGGGTTTTCAAAGTCGTAAGAGAAGCCCCAGTCCAGGATCAGACCGTTGCGGACCGTGAAGGAGATCCCGTGCTCGGGTTCGAAATCCGCCTTGCCGCTGAGGGTGAAAACAATGTCTCCCGCACGCTGTGGCTCCCAGATGTGGATGAAGTCGGGATGAAAATGCAGGCATAAGACGACCGGGGCGCGCCAAATGCCGTAGTAGTCGGCGTTCTCCAACTGCTGTTCCAGTTTTTCCAGCTGCGCCTGGGGCAGGCTGTCCAGGCAGTGAATACAGCTTGCGAGATAGGCGCTCGTGTCGTTGTCGGAGTAGTTCTGATAGCGTGCGCCGATCCGGTATGCCTTGAGGTCCGTGTCAAACAGGGCGGAGTGCACCGCCGGGACAAAGGGGGAATCGTCTTGCCCCTCATCGAAGCGCGCGAAGTTTAACTGCTTCCAGGTCTGATACCGCTGTTCGATCCTGGCGCACAGCCGCTCCAGCACATCCCAGGAGAAGTCTACACAGTAGTAACGATCCTCCGGGTTGCCAATGGCGTCGTAATAATCGAAAAGATAGCATTCCGTATTCGTGAATATGTCGGGATCGTTGTAATAGGCACGGAGAAAGGGCAGGACATCCTTGGACAGGTATTCGTCATCGAAGTAGTAATCCAGGGAAGCGAGAAGCTCCACCGGCGTGTACTCACGCGTTCGCATTTTTTCTACGGAAAACCACGGGAGATTCTCTGTGATCTCCTCGTTGATAAAACCGGAATCCGCCAGCCAGTAGAAAAAATAGGAAAAGGGGACGGCAGTGTAGTCGAAGATCTTGTTGCTTTCCTCCGCGCTCAGTTCGGCGTCCGCGGGAAGGCGGTGCAAGCGTCGATACTCCGTGGCAGCTGTTTCCCACGCCCATTTGCCTTTATACTTGAAGGAAAGAAGAGAAAGAGCGTAATTTGAAGGCTTTGACATCCGAGGGCGGGGCTTGTACCGAATTTTGAAAACTGTGATCGCGGCAAACAGCAGCCCAAAAAACAGAAAGAAGGAAAACGCGATCATTGCGCCATCATTGTCAATACCAAAGTAAGAAAAAGCCGATCCTGTGAAAAAAACCGACAGCTTCATCAGAGTCGCGTTTCGGAAAAGCTTTCCTTCTTTCTTTTTCCGGTACCTGTGCAGCAGGCAGAAGGTGGTGACAGTGAGCAGAAGCGTAGTGGCGAGCCAGCTTAGAAGAAAGAGCAGCTCTTTCCCGTGCGGTGGGGCGAACACGGCCACGCCTCCGAAAAACAGAAGCGCGGCAAGATCGAGCAGGATGCAGAGTCCTAAATAGATTTTTTTCAGCATCGTATGTTTCCTCTCTGCTTCAAAGACACAGGCGCAGGAGCTCTGTCCTGCGCCTGCGGTAGATGGATTAGGCTCCAGCGGGCTTGAAGCTGTCCTTTAGACTTACGCTGCGGTTGAAGACCAGATGGCCCTCGTGGCTGTCCTTGCTGTCCAGGCAGAAGTAACCCAGACGCATGAACTGGAAGTGGCCCGGAGGGGTCACGCCGGCCAGGGAGGCCTCCACCTTGCAGCCGGTCAAAATCTCGAGGGAATCGGGATTCAGGCATTCCAGGAAGTCCTTGTCCGCGCCGTCGGGATCGGGGTCGGAGAAGAGATTGTCATAGAGCCGCACCTCGGCGTCCTTGGCGGTCTTGGCGTCCACCCAGTGGATCGTCGCGCCCTTGACCTTCCGCCCGTCGGCGGGGTTGCCTCCCCGGGATTCGGGGTCGTATTCCGCGTAGATCTCTGCAACGGAGCCGTCGGGGTTCTTCCTGCAGCCGGTGCAGGTGACCAGATAGGCCCCCTTGAGCCGGACCTCGTTGCCGGGGTAGAGTCGCTTGTATTTGGGAATAGGCGTCTCCAGGAAATCCTCGTCCTCAATCCAGAGCTCGCGGGAGAAGCTGACCATCCGGGTCCCGTCCTCGGGCCGGTTGGGGTTGTTCTCCACCTCAAATTCCTCCACCTGTCCCTCGGGGTAGTTGGTGATGACCAGCTTCACCGGGTGCAGCACGGCCATGACCCGCTGGGCGGTCTCGTTCAGATCCTCCCGCAGGCAGTGCTCCAGGAATGCGTATTCCACGGTGGAGGCGTTCTTTGCCACGCCGATGCGCTCGCAGA
>JAFOKO010000046.1 GCA_017419715.1 Oscillospiraceae bacterium
GCTTTGGTAGATGACCGCCGCGTGCTCCCGGCGGTAGCGGTTGAGGTTGATCTGGGAGGTGGGCTTGCCCTCGAAGAGGATCTCGCCCGAAGTCGGAAGCATGAGCCCGGCCATCAGGGAGAGCAGGGTGCTCTTGCCGGAACCGGACTTGCCCACCAGGGCGTAGAGCTGGCCCTGATCAAAGGCACAGTCCACCCCGTTCAGCGCGTTGACCGTCTGGTATTTGTTGACATAGCGATAAGTGACATTGTGTACTTCTAAGATAGACATGATGCTTCCTCCTTATTCGGGTTCCGTCAATGCGGCAAAGGACTTCTTCTGCAGTCCGCTTATGAGACAAATCAGCGTGGAAAGGGTCCAGATGCTCAGGAAGGCGGCCGTGAGCAGCTTCTGACTGTGGTTGAGCGGGGTCCCGCTGAGGCGGCTTGCCAGCATACCCAGGCTCAGGCCAAGGACCATCAGCAGGAGCTGTTCGAGCAGGAAATTCCCCAGAATCCGTCCGGGCTGGGTGCCCAGGGCACGCATCACGGCGATCTCCTTCCGGCGGGACAGGAGCAGCAGCCAGGCCAGGGCAAAGCCGATGATGCCGGCCAGCAGATACAGGGCGGCGTAGAGCACGCGCACATACTGAATCTGCCGCTCCATGGAGTGGACGGTGTTCAGATAGACATCGTCCTGAATGAGGGCAAAGGGCTTGATGCGTTCGCCGGAGTGGACCCAGGTGAAGCCGTCTTCCTCCATCACGGTGCGGAGATCGTCCAGCTGCAGGGAATCCTTCAGCGTGAAGGTGAAGCTGGAATAGTCGATCAAGGGGGAGACGCCATTGGCCTGGAATTGTGCCAGTTCCTCGGCGCTGAAGAAATCCCGGCCCATCAGGTAGTCTGATTCGCTACCGTTGATGATGGGGAAGTAGTTCTGCTCCGCCAGCCCTTTCCGGACAAAGGTAGCCGGGGAGTAAACGGTAGTGCTCTCCACGGGCGCCAGATAGGAGGCCACCACCTGCAGCTGCTGGGAGGTCACGACTTCATCCCAATAGGGCGGGAAGTAGTACGCAACGGCGGTGTTGATGGTGTCGCCCAGCTGAATTCCGTATTCTTCCATCATCGCCTGGGGCAGGGCACAGACGGCGGGGCCGCTCATGGTAGAATTTATGCGGTCCAGACGGGTGAAATCCGCTTCGCTCCAGCCTTTGAGCCAGGTCACGGAGCCGCTGTCGGAGAAGTGGAACAGGGGACTTTCGGAGACGGAAGTGGTGCCAGACCAGAGCGGCTCCTTGCTGAGCATATAGAAGACGGTGGTATAGGCGTTGGAGCCGTATTGCGGCCAGTCAAAGGGGAGCTGCTCCTTACCCTCCACGCCCAGGATCTTGATGTGACCGAATCTGATGGTGGCACAGTAGTCTTCAAGCAGATCGGAGCCGCTGAGCAGCGAGACCGCACGGCCCCGGATGCTTAGGCCGTTGATCCGCTTGGCGTAGTAATCCGTGGCGGAGCCGGAGATCACGGCGTTTTCCCGATAGGCTGCCAGCTGCTCTTCATAGGAGATCAGAGACGAGCTCAGCTGGCCGAAGAACATGGCTGCGGCCAGACCCATCAGCAGGACGGCGACAGTGCGGCCCCGGCCCCGGCCCAGAGAGAGCAGGCCGTATTTGAAGAAGCCGGAGAGCCGGGAGACGCGGCCATTGCGCTTCGGTGCAATCTGCCGGACGGTTTTCTTCTTGGCCGTTTTCTGCTGCCTCATGCTGAACAGGGCAAAGGCCAGGGTAAAGGCCAGGGTGCCCCCCGCCAGGATGGCGGCGGCGATCAGATAGGAACGGAAGGCGGAGGCCGGGTTGAACTCCAAAGTGCGGGAGATGGCCAGCCGCGTGGCGGAGAAGCGAAGGTCCTGCTCTGCAAACTGGGAGGCAAAGCGCTGCAGGATCTCAAAGACCTGGCGCTCCGCCAGCTTGCCGAGGGCAGCGCCAAACACGGCGGCGGGGATCGTCAAGGCCAGGGCCGCGCTGAGGAAGTAGACGACCACATGAACCTTGCCGCTGCCCATGGCATACATGGTGCGGGCGGCCTCCCGCTGGCGGGAAATGAACAGGTGGCTCTGCATAGCCAGGGCACAGGCCGCCAGCAGCAGGCACACGGCCAGGAAGATGCCGGAGATAAACAGCAGTTCTTCCATGGGCTCCGTGGCGGCGGCGTAGCCCTGGTCGTAGATATTCAGCCGGAAGCCCTGCTCCAGCAGGGGCGCGGCGGCTTCCTGGAAGGCCGGAACCTGGTTGTTTTTCAGCCGGAACTGGCCCAGGGTGTAGCCGTTGACGGGGCGGATCTCCCTGCCAACATTCGCGTCCGGCAAAAAGACACAGTAGGGATAATCATCGGAGTGACTTACGATGCCGACGATCGTGTAGGGTTCCTCGTCGATCGGCACATGGCTGGAGACATCGTTGAGGTCGCCCTCCGCCCGATAGAGCGTGAAGGGAAGCGGGTCGCCTAACTCCAGCCCCAGCAAGCCGGTGATCCGTTCGGAGACGATGCAGACCCTGGCCTTGGCGTCATATTCCTCTTGCGTGAAGAAGCGGCCATGGAGCAGGGTGATGATCTGCTGGTGGAAGGGATACAGATCTTCCACATTGGTGCTGTAGCTCACCCGGCAGGAATCGTTGATCCGGTGCAGCGCGTCGGCACAGAGCCGGAAGGGGGCCTCTTCTTCTTCGCTCGCGCCCTCCGGGAGCAGAGGCGGCAGCTGGATCAGCTCGCCGTCATAGCGGAATTCGGCGGGGGCCAATTGGAAGGCGTTGGAGTAGAAAGTGCCGGCGATCAGATAGGAGACGGGGTAACGAAGCCTTTCCGCTCCGTCAATGCCGCGGATCAAGATAAGCTGTTCATTGTAGTCGATCCGGGAATACAGCGTTTCGGTCACCAGAGCGGTGTACAGGCCCATGGCGTCGTCATACCCGTAGATCTTGACCCGGAGGACTGCCGCGTCGGGGGCCGGCACAGTTTCGTCCCAGCGGTGGATCTGAGGCGAGAGCATCAGCTCGGCGGAGGCAGGCTCCCAATTCAGCACGGGCTCGGCGTCGATCAGGGCAGCAAGCGTTGCCCGGTTTTGCTCGACCGCCTCGGCAAAGCTTTCGTCATAGACCACGGAATTCGGGTAGTATTCTCCAATGTACTCCAGCTCCGCGATGGTGTGGAAGAAATCTTCACAGTTGTTCAAATAGCCCCGTACCGCGCCGTAAACACAGCAGGAGACGGTCAACAGCGCTGCCGTCACCGTGAGGATCAGCAGAAACAGCAGGGTTTTTCCCGGGGTTCGAAGGGCGCTCTTCAGCCCGTTTTTTGTTGCTTGCATGGCAAACGGCCTCCCTTATGATGAATGGAATTTAGAGCAGATGCGCCTGCCCGCTGTGGATTGGATGCGTTGAATTGCTGCATTTTCATCACCTCTCTGTGTATTAGTGGAGCAAAGAAGGGTTTCGTTACAAAAAATTTTCAAAATTTTTAATATCTCGGAAGGATAGAAGAAAGTGTCGAATTTGCACGCTTTTCCATTGCCTTTTGTATGGAAATGTGATAAGATATCCGGTAAGAGTGCTACAGGCCAAACATTCAGGAATATGATTTCTGTATCATGCGGCAAGCCGGAGAAGCTGTGCCAAACCAGGAGGGAGATAACAGTGCGCCTTACATTTCGCGGCGGAGTCCACCCCAAGGGGCGGAAAGAACTGAGCAGAGAAGTACCCCTTCGCCGCTTTGACCCGGGCCCGGGGGAGATGGTCTTTCCCCTTGCCCAACACATCGGAAAACCTGCCAAAGCCATTGTCAAGAAGAACGACCCGGTTCTGGTGGGGCAGAAGCTGGCGGAGGCAGACGGCTTCGTGTCCGCCTGCGTGATCAGCTCCTGCTCCGGCAAGGTCAAGGCCGTGGAGAAACGCCGCACCATTGCCGGCACGATGAGCGAGTGCGTCGTGGTGGACAACGACGGCGCCTACACGCCCATAGACGGCCTGGGGCAGAAGCAAGAGCTCTCACATTTGACCAATCAGGACATTTTAAACCGCGTCAAAGAGGCCGGCATCATCGGTCTGGGCGGGGCGGGCTTCCCCACCCATGTCAAGCTGGCCCCCAAGGAGCCGGACAGGATCAAATATCTCATCGCCAACGGCGCGGAGTGCGAGCCCTACATCAGCTGCAACGATCAGCTGATGCGCTCCCACGCCGCCGGGATCGTGGAGGGGCTGGAGCTGGCGCTCAGGCTCTTCCCCCATGCGGAATGCGTCGTCGCCATCGAGGACAACAAGCCCGAGGCCATCGCCGCCATGCAGAAGGCCGTGGCGGGCAAGGCGCGCATGCGGGTGCTTCCGTTGCACACCAAATACCCCCAGGGCGGCGAGCGAAGCCTGATCCGGGTCATTGCCGGGGTGGATTTCCCCGTGAGCATGCTCCCGGCGGATGTGGGCTGTATTGTGCTGAATGTCGGCACAGCCTACGCCATCGGCCGGGCCGTGGCCTGGAATGAACCCCTCTTCTCCCATGTGCTCACCGTCACCGGCGAGGCGGTCCAGACACCCGCTAACTTCATCGCCCGGGACGGCACCAGCCTCGCCCAGCTCTTGGAGGCTTGCGGCGGCGTCAAGGCGGGCGTCACGCCCAAGAAGGCGCTCTCCGGCGGCCCCATGATGGGCGTGGCCGTGGCCAGCCTGGAGCTGCCCATCCAAAAAAATACCAACGCCCTAACGCTTCTGGCGGAGGATCCGGTGGAGCGGGCCGAGCGGCAGCAGACGGTCTGCCTGCATTGCGGCCGCTGCTCCACGATCTGCCCCAACGGCCTGGTCCCCGCCCTGATGGCGGACGCCATTGCCATGCAGAACTGGGGGCGCTACGAGAACAAACTCCACGGTCTGGAGTGCATCGCCTGTGGCTCGTGTACCTATATCTGTCCGGCCAAGCGGCCGCTTACGCAAATGTTTAAGCAGACAAAGGCGGAGATCATGGCCCGAAAACGGGCGGCACAGGCAGGAGGAAAAGCATGAACCAGACATTGAATCTTTCTTCCGGCCCTCATGTCCGGGATGCGTGGTCCACTTCCTTTATTATGAAGATGGTCCTGCTGGCCTTGATGCCCGCCACGGTCATCGGCATCCTCACCTTCGGCCTGCCGGCCCTCTGGGTGGTGTTGACCTCGGTGCTCACCGCCGTGGGCACGGAGCTGATCTACGACAAGCTTACCCACAGACCCGATACCTGGAAAGACGGCTCCGCCGCCGTCACGGGCCTGATGCTGGCGCTCACCCTTTCGGCGCAAGCGCCGCTCTACACCCCCTTCCTGGGCGCTGTGTTTGCTATCCTGGTGGTCAAATGCTGCTTTGGCGGTCTGGGCAAGAACTTCCTCAACCCCGCCCTGGCGGCCCGCTGCTTCCTGCTGATCTCGTTTCCCAATTCCATGACCGCCTACGGGATCGACGGCGTGGTTTCCGCCACCCCGGTGGCAGAGCTGGCTGCAGGCCAGGCGGTGAATATCACATCCATGTTCCTGGGCAGCGCCAACGGCGTCATCGGCGGCTCCATCCTGGGCCTGCTGATCGGCGGGCTTGCCCTCTGGAGCTTTGATGTCATCCACGGCCAGATCTGGATCTCCGTCCTGGGCAGCTTCACGCTGTTTATGGGTCTCTTTGGTCCCAAGGGCTTCGACCCTGGCTTCCTGCTGGCCCATCTGTGCGGCGGCGGCGTGGTGCTCGGCGCGTTCTTTATGGCGACGGACTATGTGACTTCGCCCATGAGCCGCCTGGGCCAGACCTTCTATGGCGTGTTGATCGGCGTTCTGGGGGCCCTGTTCCGCATCAAGGGGCAGGCGGCCGACTCCTTCAGCTATTCCATCATCGTGGCCAATCTGTTTACCCCGCTCATCGACACTTACATTGTGGATAAACCCTATGCCTTCCGCAAGCGTATGATCCAGCGGCGGCTGGAGGGCAAGCAGCCCTTCCGCATTCCCAAGCCTGTGGTGGTGCTCACCGGGATCGCCCTGCTGGCGGGCCTGGCCCTCTCCGGGGTTTATTCCATGACCAAGGAAAACATCGACGCTCAAAAGGCCGCTGCCGCGGCCAAGGCCTACCAGGCTGTGCTGCCGGAGGCGGCATCCTTCGAAGCCTGCACGGAGCAGCTTGCCGCCCTCAATGGGGAAGTCTACGGCGAGGGTTACGGCCGCGTCTATATCCGGGACGCGCTGATCGGCAAGGACGAGGCAGGCAATGTGGTGGGCTATGCGGTTTCTGTAAGCTCCGCCGAGGGCTACGACGGCAATGTCACCCTCTCTGTGGGCGTGAGCCCGGAGGGCAAGATCAACGCCATCTCCTTCACAGAACTCCATGAGACGCCGGGCAAGGGCATGCTCTGTGGCGAGCCCGCATTTATGGATCAGTTTGCCGGGCAGGAAGCAAAAGCCTTGATCCTGGGGACGGATATTGACGCGATCGTCGGCGTCACCATCACTTCCAAGGCTGTCACCAATGCGGTAAACGCCGGTGTGGACTTCATCAACACACAGCTGAGGGGGAAGTAAGATGAACAAGTATGTGGAACGCTTATATAACGGCCTGGTCAAGGAAAACCCCACGCTGGTGCTGATGCTGGGCATGTGTCCGACCCTGGCCGTCTCCACCCGGGCCGCCAACGGCATCGGCATGGGCCTGTCTACGCTGGCGGTGCTGGTGCTGTCCAACCTGGTGATCTCCCTGTTGCGCAAGATGATCCCCGACCAGGTGCGGCTTCCGGCCTACATCGTCATCGTGGCCTCTCTGGTCACGGTCACGGAGCTGCTGATGGAGGCCTATCTGCCTGCGGTCTATGAGGCGCTGGGCATCTACATCCCGCTGATCGTGGTCAACTGCATCATCCTGGGCCGGGCGGAGGCCTACGCTAACAAGCACGCGCCGTTGCTGTCCGTCTTTGACGGCATCGGCATGGGCCTGGGCTTTACGCTTGCCTTGACCCTGGCCGGGGCCGTGCGGGAGCTCCTGGGCAGCGGCACCTTCTTTGGCCTTCGGGTCCTGCCCGCTTCGGTGGAGCCCATCGGCATTTTCATCCAGCCGCCCGGGGCCTTCCTGGTCATCGCCCTGTTTATCATCATCATGAATGCCATCGGCATCAAGACCCGCCAGCGCCAGCTTGTGGAGAACGGCTGCTCCGGCTGCTGTGCGGGCTGCACCGCCCCGTGCGGGACAAAGGAGGCAGGGAAATGAACCATAATCTGCTGCTGATCATCATCTCCGGCGCTCTGATCAATAATGTGGTGCTGAGCCAGTTTTTGGGCATCTGTTCCTTCCTGGGCGTGTCCCAGCAGATGAAGGCCTCCGTCTCTCTGGGCGGCGCGGTCATCTTCGTCGTCACCATCGCCTCCGCTGTGGCCAGCCTGCTCTATACCTATGTTCTGGCGCCCCTGGGGCTGGATTTCATGAAGACCATCGTCTTTATTCTGGTCATCGCGGCCCTGGTGCAGATCGTGGAGATGTTTCTCAAGAAAAAATCCCCCGCGGTCTATCAATCCCTGGGCATTTTCCTGCCGCTGATCACCACCAACTGTGCGGTGCTGGGCGTGGCATTGACCAATGTGCAGAACGGCTACAATTTCATAGAATCCGTTCTCTCCGGCTTCGGTACGGCCCTGGGCTACACCCTTGCCATCGTCCTGTTGGCGGGCATCCGTAGCCGCATCCGGGAGGAGGATCTGCCCGCGCCCCTTCGTGGCGCGCCCATCGTCCTGATCGCTGCCGCGCTCATGTCCATCGCGTTCATGGGCTTTGCCGGCCTGTCGTTCTGAGGAGGCTGCTATGGATCTGATTTTGATCACCACGGGGGTCATCACCCTCATCGGCCTCATTGTGGGCGCCGGTCTGGTGTTCACGGGGAAGAAATTCTATGTAGAAGTGGACCAGCGGGAGGCTGCCGTCCGGGAAGCCCTTCCGGGCAACAACTGCGGCGCCTGCGGTTTTGCAGGCTGCGACGCGATGGCGGCCGCCATTGCCAAGGGCGAGGCGCCGGTCAACGGCTGCCCCGTGGGCGGAGGTCCCGTTGCCGCAAAGATCGGCGCCATCATGGGTGCTGAGGCCGGGGAAGTCCAGCGGAAGGTCGCCTTTGTCCAGTGCAAGGGCTCCTGCCAGGTCACCAAAAACCAGGGCAACTATGTCGGCATTCCCGACTGCGCCAGCGCGGTGCGGGCGGGTCTGGCGCTCACGGACTGTGACTACGGCTGCGTGGGCCTGGGGACCTGTGTCAAGCTCTGCCCGGAGCATGCCATTACTGTCCGCGACGGCGTAGCCATGGTCAACCGAAGCCGCTGTGTGGGCTGTGGCCTGTGCGTCAAGGCCTGCCCCAAGGGGCTGATCACCCTGCTGCCTGCGGAAAACCGGGTGGCTGTGCAGTGCTCCAACCGGGACAAAGGCCCCCAGGTGAAGCAGGTCTGCTCTGCAGGCTGTCTTGGCTGCATGCTCTGCACCCGCCAGTGCGAGCACGGGGCCATCACCGTGGAGAACAACCTGGCCCGCATCCACTATGACGCTTGCATCCAGTGCGGCAAGTGCGCGGAAAAATGCCCTGCCAAGGTCATCACCCCGCCCGTCGCGCTGCCATAAAGGAGGGCCAAATGGATAAAAAAACAATTGTCTGGAAGTTGATCTGTAGCCTTGTGATCCTCAGCGCGGCAGTGCTGTTGCTGAGCGGCGTCCTGGGTGGCGAACTGACCTATCCCCTGTAGCCCGCGCCTTGAGGACGCGGAGCGCGGGAAGGATGATCGACAGATGTGTCAAGTTTGCGAGACGAGCACGGCTGCTTGCCCGGATCGGTTTCGCATGAAATAGAATATAGGAGGAATCCCGATGAATCGAATGATTGCGCTTTTCCTTTGCATGGTCCTGCTTCTGTCCCTGTTTGCCGGATGCGGCAGCAAGGAAGCGGAGACACAGACGGAAGAATCCGAGCAGGTGGAAGTCACCCAGCCGGAGGGAGAATACACCATTGCCCGGGAAATCAACACCAACCAGTTGACCTTCTACTGGAAGGCAAACGGGGTGGACTATTCCAAGTGTGACATGTGGATCTGGTATGAAAACATGGAGCCCCGGGGCTACAGCTTTCATGAGACGGGCAACGGCGGCAAGGTGATGCTGAATGTCCCGCTGAATGTGAGCGAGGTGGGCTTTGTGGTCCGCAAAAACTGCTCCGATCCCGGCGGCACCAGCTGGGGCGAGGCTACCAGAGATGTGGAAGTCGACCGGTACGCTGTGATGAAGGGCGATACCATGGTCTGGCTGAAGGAAAAGGACCCCGTCCAGTATTTCAGCAAGGACGGAGGAAAGACCTTGATTCCCACCAAGCAGATCAGCCTGGCTACGATAGACGATGTGAATCAGATCAACTACTTCCTTACCACGCCCACCCAGCTCAACGACCTGAACCAGGTCAAGGTCCTGGACGGAGAGCAGGAGCTGAGCGTCACGGATCTGTCCAGCATGGACAGTGAGACCACCACCGGCACCATCACCCTGGGACAGACGCTGGATATCACCAAGACCTATGTGGTGGAGATCGAGGGATACGGTTCCCAGAAGGCGATCCCCAACGGGATCTTTGATACCCAGAGCTTCCAGGATCAGTACTGCTACAATGGAAACGACCTCGGCGCAACCGTGCGGGACGGAGAGACGACCTTTAAGCTCTGGGCCCCCACGGCGCGGGAAGTGCGCTTAGACCTCTTCTCAGTCGGCAACGGCGGCGTGTCCATCAATCAGATCGCGCTGAGCCGGGGAGATCACGGCGTCTGGTCTACCACCGCAAAATGCGGCCACGGGACCTATTATCTCTATAATGTCACCACCGCCCGGGGCACCCAGCGGGTCGTGGACCCCTATGCCAAGGCTGTGGGTATCAACGGCGAGCGGGCCATGGTGGTCGATCTTGACAGCACGGACCCGGAGGGCTTTGCGGAAGATCAGTTCTATCAGGGCGTGGAATCCTACAATGAAGCCGTCCTCTGGGAGACTCATGTGCGGGACTTCTCCGTGACCAACTCCGGCAGCCAGTATCCCGGCAAGTATCTGGCCTTCACAGAGACGGGCCTCACCAACAGCTCCGGCGAGAGCGTGGGCCTGGACTATCTGAAGAACCTGGGCATCACCCATGTCCAGCTGCAGCCCATCTTTGACTTTGACGCCATCGACGAGACCTCCAAAACGGCGAAATTCAACTGGGGCTACAGTCCCAAGAACTTCAACGCGCCGGAGGGCAGCTACTCCACCGACCCCTACCACGGGGAAGTGCGAGTGAAAGAGGTCAAGCAGATGGTGCAGGCCCTGCACAACAGCGGCATCGGCGTAGTGATGGATGTGGCCTACAACCATACCTACGACATCAACTCCAACCTCAGCCGGGCGGTGCCCTATTACTACTATCGCTACAACAGCTCCGGCGCGCCCTCCAACGGCTCCGGCTACGGCAACGAGACGGCTTCCGAACGGACCATGTTCCGCAAATTCATAGTGGACTCCGTTTCCTACTGGGCCAAGGAGTACCATATCGACGGCTTCCGCTTCGATATGATGTCGCTCTATGATGTGGAGACCATGCAGGCCATCGAGACCGCGGTGCACGCCGTCAACCCCAAGGCCATTATCTACGGCGAAAGCAGGACCGGCGGCGGTACCGTGCTGTCCGCCAGCCTGCAGGCGAACCAGAACAATATCAAGGATATCCATGCGACCCGCTTCGCCATTGGCGGCGTGGCAGTCTACAACGATACCTTCCGGGAAGGGATCCGGGGCACTGCCATGGACTCCAGAGACCAGGGCTATATCAACGGCAAGGCCAATGAGACCACCGCACAGAAGATCATCTTCGGCCTTGTGGGCGGCGAAAAGAGCAGCGGCGTCAACTGGTCTGTGGACGACAATATGGTCGCCAATTACCTGTCCGGCCACAACAACGCCACGCTGTGGGATAAGCTCCAGCAGGCCAATTCCTCTGCCTCAGAGGCGGACCGTTACGCCATGTACCGTCTGGCCGAGGAGATCCTGTTTATGGGCAAGGGCATGCCCGTCCTGCTGGGCGGCGAAGAACTGCTTCGCTCCAAGCGCGGAGACAGCAACTCCTATAAATCCTCCGACAGCATCAACAACATCGACTGGAATCAGCTCTCCAGCTCCGGCAAACAAAGACGGATGCGGAACCTGGTCCGGCTCATGATCGCGTTGCGCAAGGAAAACGACTTCTTCACCAAAGGCAAGGTCGCGTGCGAGATGCTAAACGCCAATGTGATCCGGGTGAGCTGGACCATGGGCGGCTCCGTGGTGGCGGTTGGTCTCATCAACCCCAACGACAAAGCGTTGAGCGCAAATCTGCCGGACGGCCACTGGGAAGTCCTGTTCGCCGGAGAAACTTCTGATCTGGAAAAGGTCGGCGGGAAAGATGTACTGATCGTCACCGCCCCCGGCGTTGCCGTTCTGCCCTCGGAGGAAGTGGAGATCGAGCAAATCGACCCGGATTCCGCCGAAGAGGAAGACGAAGACGAGGACGAAGACGAGGAAACAGAGGAAGAACCCTAATACCGAAAGAATAAATGATAATTTCTGCAAAAAGCTTGAATTTTATAAAAAGGTGCGTATAATATACAGCGTGTTAAATAAACACAAATACTTAATTGAAAGAAGGCACTTTTATGAAAAAACGCGTTGTTTCCGTGACTTTAGCATTGACTCTCGCCTGCTCCATGTTGCTAACCAATGCAAACGCTTCATACCGCAGAAAACTAACCGGTGCAACAGAAGCAACAAAACAGGAAATTGAGTATTTAAATGCGCAGTGCAAAGAAAGTGTAGAGAAAGCAAATTGAACTGAATTTGAGGCACTTTCCTGTACAACGGCCAGTACAAAAGGAACCAACTGGATTTATACATCAAGGAATTTTTATTATTACGGCCAAGAGACTGGGAATAGTTGCGGTCCTGCATGTGTTAGAATGGCCTTGAGAAACATTACTGGCATAAACTATTCTGAAGCGGTAGTTAGAAAAGGCTGTAATATGAGCGACACTGGAACCGCTATTGGCAACTTAAAATTCTACATTAATAGTATGCAATCCTATAATAGCTATGTTGTCAGGGTTGGAATGGATAAAGAAACGATGAAGTTTAATCTATATAGTGGGATTGTGAACTGGGATGCGCCCCCTATCATCGGTGTAGACGAAAACTCAAAAAAAGGCTGGAACTTCAATTTGGGGGGACACTATGTGATAGCCTATGCAGTTTCAAGTGATAAAAAGTACTTCATGATCTCTGATCCGTGGGCTGGATATGTCGGTCAAGCAGAGAAACGCGATTTGAAGATCAGCGTAGATGATTTATATACCGGTTATATTGCCGTCCAAATTGGATATCTGTTTTAGGCTCATGAAGTCATAGATCTTAGGGGAACTCTAAAATGAAAAAACGGATCATGGTTGTAATGATTGTGGCGGTTGTGGGAATTTTGCTTGGCGTTTATCTTATGTTCTTCTATGGCTCGCCGCATGTATCGCAACTTCCAAATAGTGGTTTGAAGGTTAGCAGCTATTCCATTCTTCTCGAGGACAGCGTTATCTTCTTTTCATTCGGAAGTCAAGAGAATTGTTTTTATCGTCAATTTTTTGACGGCTCCTACATAAAACTTGGAGAAATACCTAATTTTATTTTTATGCGTTCCGACTATGCACTGATGGAAGATAGGCTGTACTGTAATATGACCACTGGCAGTAGTATAGATGCAGTTATGGATGGAGAGACACCTGTAAATCATATTTACGCTATAGACTTGAAAGATAATTCGTTATCCGAAGAATATGCGGAAAATGAATGCTTGCCTGGGGCTTATATGGTGTCTACAGGGTCCTACTTAATCAGCAGACAAACGGTTCGTAGTGAGAATCATCTACTTAGTACTTACTTGGAGGCATATGATCCTAAAGCCCATCAGGTGGTGAAGACGAGCGAGAAATTCTGTTGGGATGAGAACACATATCTTGGAACAGTTATGATGGACATCTGCTCGGATGGAGAATTGGTTTATGTACTTGTCGTGGACCTGAATGGCGACGACAGAAATGGCAGGATTCTTGTCTACGATCAAGATTTGGAGTTGGTCGATAAGATTCATATGGGTTCATTGAAAGACATCCTTTCGCACGATGTCGAAAGAATGATGATCTCCAATGGCTATCTTTATATGATAAACAGCAGCTATGACGGTGTTGTGGCTCACATTGAAGATGGCGCCTTGATTCCAGTAATCCGTAGAGATGGACTACGCTGCTCATACCAATATCAGGGGGAATATCCAGTCTTCTTTGTTTTCGATACATATGGAAACGAACCAATTGATGTCTATATGTACAATGAGGATTCTGGAGAATACAGCGTGTATAGAATGGATATAAAAGACGAGTATCACATAGATACCATTCTACGCAACGGCAACAACGCATTCGTGTCCTCCTTTGCCTATTTTTCAAACCCGGATGATGTTAAGCCGGATAGATCGTATTATGTTAGTGTTTCCGATATTCCGGATATTCACTGAATGTGTACTTCATTACTGAGCGAGGGTATTTCCTGGTGGAGAATATATGATAGATAAGTGGAATGAGGGTATCTTATGAGCATTGTAAAAGATATGTCCCTGGCCGAGTACGGCCGTATGAAGATCGCCTGGGTCAAGGACTTTATGCCGGCCCTGGGGGCCATCCGGGAACGGATGGAGCGGGAGAAGCCCTTCGCGGGCATGAAGATCACGCTCTCCATCCACATGGAGGCCAAAACCGCCTATCTGGCCACCTGCCTGCAGGCCGCCGGGGCGGAGGTCCACGCCACGGGCTGTAACCCCCTGTCCACCCAGGACGATGTGGCGGCCGGCCTGGCCTCTCTGGGCGTGGAGACCTACGCCATCCACGGCGTGAGCGCGGAAGAATACAAACAGCTGCTGGTGGCGGCCCTGTCTTGCCATCCCAATCTGATTATAGACGACGGCGGCGACCTGGTGGAGCTGCTCACCGGGGAATACAGCCACCTGGCCGACCGACTGATCGGCGGCGGCGAGGAGACCACCACTGGCATCCACCGCCTCAAGGCCCGGGCCAAGGCGGGCAAGCTGCCCTTCCCCATGATGAATGTAAACGACGCCAAGTGCAAACACTACTATGACAACAAGTACGGCACCGGCCAGTCCGTCTGGGACGCCATCATGCACACCACCAACCTTCTGGTGGCGGGCAAGACTGTGGTGGTGGCGGGCTACGGCTGGTGCGGCCGGGGCGTAGCCATGCGGGCCAAGGGCATGGGGGCCAACGTGATCGTCACGGAGATCGACCCCATCAAGGCCCTGGAGGCTTCCATGGAGGGCATGCGGGTCATGCCCATGGACCGGGCCGCCCCCCTGGGGGACATCTTTGTCACCACCACCGGCTGCCGGGATGTCATCGTAGGCCGTCACTTTGCCGTGATGAAGCACAACGCCTTCCTCTCCAACGCGGGTCACTTCAATGTGGAGGTCAACGGCGAGGAACTGGCCCAAATGGCTGTCCGCTCCTTCCCCCGCCGCAACGAGATCGTGGGCTATGAGATGCCCGACGGCCGGGTGCTGAACCTGTTGGCCGAGGGCCGTCTGGTGAACCTGGCCTCCGGCAACGGCCACCCGGCGGAGATCATGGACATGAGCTTCTCCATCCAGGCCCTGGCCCTGGAGTACATGAAAAACCACGGCCGCAATATGGCTCCCGATGTCTATGAGATCCCCCAGTCCATCGACGACGAGGTCTCCGCCCACAAGCTCCACGGCATCGGCATGGAGATCGACAAGCTTACCCCCGAGCAGGAAGCCTACCTCTCCGGCTGGGAGGTATAAATAGGAAATAGGCAATAGGGGACGCGGGGAGTCACTAGTCACCAGGAACTGTAGGGGCGGCCAATGGCCGCCCGCAACCCGCAAAGCCGATCCCGTCCACTGTAGGGGGCGGCGTCCTCGACGCCCCGCGCGTTCCGACAATGTAGGGACGGCACCCTGCCGTCCGCCCTCTGTCGAACGCACCCCGCAAGATTTGCCTTCAGCAAATGGCATTCGTACCGAATGCCGGGGACGGGGGAACGGATTCTTCGCTTTGCTCAGAATGACAGGCGGGGAAGCAGCGCGAAACCGCAACGCCCCTCATCCGTCACCGGGCTTCCGTGAGACGCCCGGCGACACCTTCCCCCGAGGGGGAAGGCAAGGGGACGGGGGAACGGATTCTTCGCTTTGCTCAGAATGA
>JAFOKO010000047.1 GCA_017419715.1 Oscillospiraceae bacterium
CTTGTCTGGCAGAGTCGTCCGCCCATGTACGGCCTTATATGTGGTTTCTGTTCGTCGGCCCGAAACTTTGCCCATTGGAGGACCTTTCAAGCTCCGCAATCCGGCTTCCTTCAGATTCCACCTCACGATGGACACCCTTGCATTCGGCTAATGGTTCCTGCTACCGAGTCCGTAGTGGACTTTCACCACCAAGTTGTCGCCCATGCCGGGCGCACCAAAAAGGGGACGACTCTGACACAGAGCGTCGTCCCCTGTATCAATTCCCGAGACCAGCGTTGAGAATTGAAAGATCGTTATTTATCGGCATGTGCATAATAGGCCTTGTAGTATTTCTTGCCGTAGTATTTGGTGTAATATCTTCCATACTTCTTTTCGCTGACTTTGTTCAGGACCACACCCAGAATCGGGCAACCAGTGGCCTTCATCTTGGCAACGCATTCCTGCGCGAGCCGATATTTGACCTGATTGGACTCGATCAGCATCATGCTTCCGTCGCAATTCGGCGCAAGCACTGCAGCATCCACAACCAAGCCAACGGGAGGACAGTCGACCACCACATAGTCGAAATACTCTCGACAATAGTTGATAAGGCGCCTCATATTGTCCGAAGCCAAGAGCTCCGTTGGGTTGGGAGGTGTGGCTCCGGCCAGCACCATGTAGAATTGATCTATATCCGTCTGGCAAATCACATCGTCCCGTTCGCATTGACTGGACAAGTAGTGGGAGAGGCCATTTTCGGGAACCGTGCCATTAATCTTATGCTTCAAAGTCGATTTACGCATATCCCCGTCAATTAAGATGACATTTTTCCCAAGCTCCGCCAAACTCAAGCAAAGATCATAGGCAATGGTCGATTTTCCTTCGCCGGAAAAAGCACTGGTCATCAAAAACACGCGTTTCTCAGCACCGCAAAACAAAAGATTGGTACGCAGTACCTTCAACTCTTCGTTAATCTCATACGGTAACTTCTCCCGCTTCAGCCTAATTGTCTGCATGAGAGTTGTTCTCCTTCTCTGTTGTCGATATTATTTGCATCGGGTTATCCCGCATCAATGCATCTGCATAGGCATCCCCGACTTTTTTTCGTAAATAACGGTGGCAAGCGTCCAGCAGTGGTGGGCGCTCCATCGAATCATGCGCATCGGACGCAATCACATGAATCAAAGATTCTTTCAGCAGCTTTTTACTCCATCTTGCCTGCCGAAGGCCCTCGCGGCCGAGAACACTGCTGGCGTTCATCTGGAGCAACGCCCCGTTTTGAATCAATTCGGAAGCCCTGTCTAAGCTGCCATCCAGGCCAGGGTAGCGCTCAACATGGGCAATCAAGGGCTGATAACCATTGGTACGCACACGAGCGACCCATTCCAGAATTGTCGCAAAGTCGTGCAATTGAGAAAACTCAATCAAGATCGAATTTCCTTCTCCAAGAGGTCGGACCGTTCCAGACTCCAAGCAAGCCTGCAGCCTGGTATCGCAATGATACTCTCTGGACAAAAAAAGATGCACAGGATAGCTTCGCTGTGCGGCGTAGGCCTGCAACTCGTCAAACTGTACCAGAATCTCTTCATCCGGTGTTTCAAACATTCGATGTCGAAGATGCGGCGTAACGCAAATGCTACGAGCACCCTGGAAATACAGCATATCTAACAAGCGTTCGGATTCCTTCGTGCGAAAAGCGCCATCATCCACATAGGGCAAGATGTGGCAATGAAGATCCACAAATTTGGTCATAGGCAGCCTCCTGTGTGAAAGATATTCTTTCGGGGGTAACCCCCCCGAAAGAATATCTTTTTTACGCTCAGTCCTTCTTCTTAGAGAAGAAGACGGCAGCGCCGCCCATTGCAATCGCTGCAATGGCCAGGGAAGTGAGAAGGCCATTCTCACCAGTCTTCGGGGAACCGCCAGTGCTGCCACCGGTGTTGCCACCAGTGCTGCCACCAGAATTGGAAGTGGACTCGAAGATAGCAACGGCAACGGGAGACAGCTTGTTAAAAACGATGTCCTCATTGACCTTGCCCATCAGTTTCCAGCCAGATTCCTCATAGTGATAAACAAAGCCTCTCTGGTTGGCGCCGAGGGTAACCAAAAACTTCAAGGTTTGGGGAAGATTCGTCGCGGAGATATTCCACTGATAAAGTGCCTTGAAGTTGCTGACCTTTTCATCAGCAAGGCGGGATGCCTCTTCCTTCGTGAGAACGACATCGTTCTCCTGCTGCGCCTCGACAGACACTTCCTCAGACTTGACAATCTCAATCGGATTCGTTTTGCTGTCGGCGGCAAAAGCGTTACCGACAACACAGGCCATCAGAATGCAAACAACAGCAAATAGCGACACATACTTGAGCATTTTCATACTTACATTCCTCCTTCCTTCAATATTTTATCTAATGATGTGCTCACATCATTAAATACAAGAAATAATTACTCGACCGGCTGGTAATACAGCGCAAGAACCAGCTCTCGAAGCGCGGTCTCATCTACATGAAATTCATCATGCTCTGAACCGGCCACCAAACTGCCGGGGAGTGTAAGGGTCTCCGGGTTCAAATGATAAGAAATCAGTTTTTTTAAGGTTTCTGCATCCAGGTCGGAGCAAAGACTCTCCCCGGCAGAATCCAGAAGTTCTTCCAATTTGCTAACGCTCAGCTCCGTTTGGAACTTCTTAACCAGCGCTTGAATCAAACGAACCTGCCGCTCAACACGCACCTCGTTGCTCCCATGGGTGGAAGTGTCACGATAGCGGAGCAGATGCTCTGTCTCTGCACCTGTCAAACAAAGCTCGGCTCCGTCTTCGTACTTGGGGTCAATGTCGGTGTAATCCCCCGGCATTGTGATCGTCAAGCCGCCCAACTGGTCCACGATGGTAACAATGCCGTCCGCATTAAGCGCAAGGCAGGCATCCACCCGCATTCCATAGAGCAGGCGAGAAATGGCCCGCTTTGTCAAGTAACAGCTTCGCGTGGGGCTGTCGCCGAAGAAGTATTGCATGTTGATATGGGTCGGCGCGGTATAGGAATACTCGCCGTTCGCATCATAGAAATCCACATCTGCAATGGTGTCACGGGAGATGGCAAGCAGCTGCGTTTCTCGCTTTTGCGAATCGAGCAGAAGCAGGAAAATCGTATCTGCTCTTCTGCCCTCTCCGGGTGTGACGCCGGGAATGCTGGAGCCTCCGTCATCCAATCCCAAAAACAGGACCGTTTGCAAAGAAGGATCCAGCCGGTAGAGAATACCGTCTTGTTCCACAGTGCTCCCCCAGTCTTCTTCCGCTTCTGTTGTCTCGATTTCCGATGGAAGCGAAGTGGAAAGCCTGTCTTGCGAATCAGGCATGTCTGCTGTCGGCTGTTGTGTTTCAAAAGGGCTATTCAAGAAAATGGCAGCAACCGCGCCCACAAGAATGGCAAGCACGATAACGCCCGCAATCGTGAAATACTTGTTAGTTAATTTCATCGGTCAACACCGCAACGACCAGATATCGGTTGCTCTCCTGCCCCTTGATACATGTGCTGAGGGTAATGATATGGTCATGTTCCGTCGCTTTGGGTTCCTCCAGAATGTGACTGTTCATATCCCGGTTTTCATAAATGCTCTTCAAATAAGCACGGCAGGAATCCGGATCTGCAAAATCAAAATCGGCTGTGATCAAGCGATCATCATAAACCACGGAGGCAAAGATTGTGTAGATCAGTTCCCGATCTGGCAGATAAATCTTGATGGTCTGATGCTCTTTGAGGTAGGCTTCGTCCCGATACATATACAGGTTACTGAACATCGTGCCGTCGTTCATTCGGTGGCCGTAGATTACCGTGTTGAAGTCGGAGAAATCCTTGGCGTTTACATTGAAGGTATAGATGCTGCCAGGAAAACCCGAATAACCCTCCGGTGTGTGAAAGAGATAATAATCGTTGTCGGTGGGATGCTGGAGCAGAGGGTAGGAAATATCCGTATCCACCAGCTCAATCCAGGCATAGATGTCCGGATTGATTTCCCAGAGTGCCTCAAAATCGATTGGAGACACATAAGGTTCCTTTGTCGTTGTTACGACGGTCTCCGTCTCTGTGACCTCGATCGTCATCGTAACCGGTACCGTCGTGGGGGCTTCTGTCACCGGGGCAGTGGTCTCCCGAAACGCGACCGAGTGCAGGACCTCTTCGTTCTGCTTTGCGCGAATCCCGGAGACCAGCCAGTAGGAGAGATAGCCGATGCCCAATGCAATCAGCAAAACACCGGACAAAAACAGTACCTTACGATTTTTTGACATGATAAGCGTGTCCTTTTATCGGCTTGTAGCAGGCGCGTGTTTCCCTTGGTTATACTTTCCGCCTCTGCTGCGGCTGCTGCGGCTGCTGCCTTGATCCCGGATGACCGGGAATTCTGCCAGCACATCCATTTCGAGGAACTTGTGCACATCGTCGCTGATCTTGATGGTATCGTCTGCCAGATGCCGAATCACCAGCACAGCAATCACCAGCAGTGCGCCAAGCAAGCCGCCAATGACAGTGTCCCGCCGCACGCTCGGGCTGCTCTGGTTTTTGGGTGCGAGTGCGCGCTGGACCACGGAAGGCCGGTCGGTGTTCATGATCTCAGAAATCTGCTCCCGTAATTTATCGGACAGAGCGTTGCTGAGGTTCGCCGCACGGATGGGATCGGTGTCCTCCACCGTGATCTGAAGCATGTGAGAGGACGAGGGATTGGCGACTGTGATGCGATTGACCAGCGACTCGTAGGAAGTGGTGTTTGGTCCCAACTTGCCCTGTGCTTCTAATTCGCTGATCGCGCTTTCGACAACGCCTCTGGTCTTGGCAATAATCTGGAAGTCTTGCGTTAGCTGACTACCGATCTGCAGATCCGCCAGAGAGGTAATGTTCGTTGTTTTCGAAAAAATGTAGATGGTAGATGTGGCTCGGTACTTGGGCGTCATGCCAAAGCTAACCAGGGCATAGGCCGCGCCGGCGCCAACAATCAAACCAAGGATTACCAACCAAAATTTGTGCCATACAACGGTTGCCAGCTCCAAAAGGTCAATTTCCACTTCATGATTGGTTCCTGTTGTTTTTGTCTGATTGTCCATGCGAGTCTTCCTTCTTCCAACACTTCTATTTTCTGGGAAAATGTCCGCCCATCCGGAGCTGATCTTCCCGTAAGAGATCTTCGATCCGAAAAAAAGCGGTATAAGCCATTCTCTCCTTATCATTCCCAATTTTACATGATTCGCATGCATTTGTCAAGCACAATAATTACCAGTTTTTTATTTGAAAAAGGAAGACTTCCTGTGAAATTGTTTGCGCCAGAACAATTCCCGGTCGTGCTTATAGCTGCTTTTTTCTTTTTCGTCCAATACTCTGAAAAGCAGGCAAAAAGAGGGCGCTTTCCCGCAAGAAAGCGCCCCGATCGTACCCAGCACAGAAGCAGGCCGTGCTTACTTCATGTTCTGCTCGTAGGACTCGATCATCTTCTTGACCATCTGGCCGCCGACAGAACCGGCCTCACGGGAGGTCAAATCGCCGTTGTAGCCGCTCTTGAGGTTCACGCCAACCTCGGACGCCGCCTGCTGCTTGAACTGCTCCATCGCCTGACGAGCCTGGGGAACATTGATGCTGTTGTTGGACTTCATTTCGTTCCATCTCCTTTTTTAATTTCGGCATTCGCCGTTTGTTTGGGTCTTGCTGGCGTTAGTTTGACCGGAAAGCCGAAATCTATACAGGATTTTTTTATTTTTTCGCCAGACGGAGGAATTACAAATTGTGCTGTTTATAGTCATAATTGGCCATGTTTAAATTCGCTACACGGCGGACCTCGGGCTCCGCGTCCAAAAAGGCCTTGACAACCTGAGGATCAAAGTGGGATCCGGCGCTTTCTCGAATGATATCCAGTGCCTTCTCAATGGAATACGGTCCCTTATAGCTTCGCCGGGAGACCAACGCGTCAAACACATCTGCCACCGCCATGACCCGGGCGGAAAGCGGGATCTCCTCTCCCTTCAAGCCCTTGGGATACCCCAAGCCGTTCCACTTCTCATGATGGTAGGCCGCCAGGTTCTTGGCCTCATTCAGATAATCGGACTGTTCGCGCATCGTGTCGATCACCCGGTCAATGATCCCCTCGCCGGAGGCGGCGTGGGTCTTCATCACGGCGAATTCTTCCTCGGTTAGCTTGCCGGGCTTATTGAGAATGGCATCGGAGATGGTGATCTTGCCTACATCGTGCAGCGGGGCGGAGTGTACAACATCATATATATAGGAATCGCTCAGCATGTCGGCGTAGATTCCTTCCTGCTTCATCTGTTCCAGGATGATCGCCACATAGGCTGCTGTTTTTTTGACATGGTCACCGGTGTTCTTATCCCGGCTCTCCACCATGTCTGCCAGCACCAGAATCAAGCCGTTTTGCAGATTGGAAATCTGATTGCTTTTATGCTGCACCTCATCGATATAATCCACCATGTCGGAGGTGATCTTTCGGTAGGCATGATAGAGATCTTCAATCTCGTCGCCAGAGGTAATGTCCAGATCTTCCACCATTTTCCGGCTCCGGATCCGCGCTTCCGGAGTATCATAGCTGAAACGGTTGGCCGCGTCAGCAATGGTATTCACAGGTTGAATGATGGATTGCCGTGTCAACCAGATGGAATACACACTGGTCAACAACAGGAATGCGATAAACAGGGAGATCAGCTTTGCCAGATAGGCGACCTCGTCCGAACGGAGGCGGTCCATGGACATATCGGCGATGGCATAGCACAGCAGAGTCCCATCCGCGTCAAAAACCGGACGGTATACCGAAAACAGCCAGCCATATTCATCCTGAGTGGTATCGGCGGGGATCTCCTCACCTGCAAGAAAGCGATCGGCGTATTTTTCAATGGTATCGTCATAGTCCACAAGCTTGCCGGGATTGCCGCCCGGTGTTTCGGAAACATCCATATCAAAGACAATCAGGCAGCCATCCTGCAGGATCCGATAGGCATAGACGAAGCGCACCTCCGGAGACACACGCATTACATTCTCAAACTCCCGGACCATGTCCGCATATCCCTCTGCATCTCTGCCGTCTGCAAGCAGCGCGTCGACCTGCTTCCGGTCCAGCATCTGCGCCAAAATGGCGGTGACGCGTTCCCCCTTCTCCTGATATGCGCGAAGGGTCAACTCATGATACTGGATGATGCTGGCAGTGATCGCACCCAGCATGGAGGCGGCAATGGACAGAGAAACCGCAATCGCCATCTTGATGCTCAAGGAAAGCCGGTGACGACGCGTGTTGGCAGGCTTTTCCCGTCTTCGCAAATACCAGCTTTGCGCATGAAACAGCTCCAGCACTTTCTCCGGAATCAGCCGATACAGCAGCACAGCCGGAAGCGTGATGAGCGTCTTGTCCCCCAGGTCCACCAGGAAACTCGCCAGCAGATTGGAGGCAAAGTAGCCCACAGATAATTTGGAATCCATTTTTGCCGCCAGATCCACGGCAAAGCCCGCGCCAAAATCCTTTCCGTAGATCAGCCAGGTTAGGACGCCACCAAAAACACCGCCCAGAATCGCAAAAAGGAAGATCGCCAGCAAAATCTGGGGAAAGCGGGTCATGATCCGCTTGCTCTTGCAGGCTGCCGTTGCAACGGCAATCAGAATGCTGATCACCGCATAATAGGTCGAATAGGGGTCATGGACAACATTGAGAAGGTTTGAAAAGAAGGCGGTTGTAATACCGGGGACGAGGCCGCCTGCCAGCGCGGTGAACACTGTGCCGATGTTGTCAAAGTAGAGTGGCAGTTGCAAAAGAGCGTTCAGCATTCGCCCGAGATAGTTCAATCCGACGCCTACCGCCGCCAGCAACAGCAGCAACAGCACGCTTTTTGTGCGGCTGGATCGCAATTGTCGCACCATATCACACCCCCTGCAGATTTCTCTGCCCCTTTTATGTGTTATTCTAAAAAAAACGGGAAGAAAAGTCAACCATTTCCCGGAAATAAATCATTCTCCGAGCCCTTTTTGGAATAAATATGAAAGAAACGATTGCAGAAATCCATATTATCTGGTATAATCTTAGATACGAATTCTTTTTGTGCAAGGAAGGTGAAGCAATCGTGGAAAAATGCCGTTTTTCAGAGGAAGAACTATGCCGCCTGGAGAGAGTCCGAATTCCGATGGCCGTCTGCCAATATCTGGATGATCGTATTGTAATCCTCGCCTTGACAGACGGATTCTGTGATCTTTTTGGCTTCACCAACCGTGCAAGCGCTTATGGAGAAACCGACAGCCGCATGTTCCAGTCCATCCATCCAGACGATCTTGTCCGGGTCTGTGAGGCCATATCCCGCTTTTTCAAAGAAGGAGGAACCTACGAGACGGTCTACCGTGCCCGCGCTCGAAACGGCTCCGACTTCCGGATGATCCACGCGATGGGCGAGTTCGTCACAGCCGAGTCCGGCGTCCGGCTGGCCTATATCTGGTACACCGATGAAGGCCCCTATCGGCTGCTTGCAGACAGCAGCTGCACGGAACTGAGCCGTGCGTTTCACAGTATCTTGCATGAAGAAAGCGCGATCTTGGCCAGCAAATATGACTACCTCACCGGTCTTTCCAGCATGACCCGCTTTTTTGAGATCGGTTCGTCCAGAGCGGACGCCATTTCAGCCTCGGGCGGCAACCCCGCGCTGGTCTTTCTGGATCTGCATGGGATGAAATACTTCAACCGCCGGAACGGCTTTGCCGCCGGTGATAAGCTTCTGCAGGGTGTGGCCCGCATCTTGGCCCATTATTTTGGAAGCGAAAACTGCAGTCGCCTGGGGCAGGATCACTTTGCCGTCATCAGCCGCGAGCAGGGACTGGATCCCATCCTGCAGCAGGTCTTTGACGCTTGCGCTGCGCTGCAGAGCGGGTTGACGCTGCCGGTCCATGCGGGCATTTATCTGCTCCACACCGAAAAGGTAGACATCAGCACGGCTTGTGACCGCGCCAAAATTGCCTGTGACGCCATGCGCGGACGCTATACCTCCTGCTCCAACTACTACAATCTCAGCATGCGGGACAGTGAGGATCTGCAGCAGTATATTATCGCCAATCTCAACACGGCCTTTCAGGAAAAATGGGTCCAGGTCTTCTACCAGCCCATTGTGCGGGCAGTGAGCGGAAAGGTGTGCCACGAGGAAGCCCTGGCCCGATGGATGGATCCCAGCAAGGGAATGCTCTCCCCTGCAGACTTTATCCCCAGCTTGGAGGATGCGGGACTGATCTACAAGCTGGACCTTTATGTCGTCGATCAAGTCCTGGAAAAACTGAAGCATCTGAGCGAAACCGGCCAGCCCCGGGTGCCCCAGTCCGTCAACCTGTCCCGCTCCGACTTTGACGCGTGTGACATGGTGGAGGAGATCCGTGCCCGCGTTGACGCCTCCGGCCAGCCCCGGGAGCTGATCTGCATTGAGATCACAGAGAGCGTCATCGGCAAGGATTTCGAATTTATGAAGGCGCAAATCCAGCGCTTCCAGCAGTTTGGCTTCTCCATCTGGATGGATGACTTTGGAAGCGGTTATTCCTCCCTGGACGCCTTGGAGAGCATCTCTTTTGATTTGATCAAATTCGACATGCATTTTATGCGAAAGTTCGATCAGGGCGACAACAGCAAGATCATTTTGACCCAGTTGGTCCGCATGGCCGCGGATATGGGCGTAGACACAGTTTGCGAGGGTGTGGAGAACCGGGACCAGTTGGATTTTCTCAAAGAGATCGGCTGTGCCAAGCTCCAGGGATTCTTTTTCTCCAAACCACTTCCCCCGGAGGATATCTGGGAACGGATCCGCACCGGGATCCTGGTCGGCTACGAAAATCCTGAAGAAGGACCCTATTTTGAAGCCATCGGCCGCGCAAATCTCTTTGATATGACGCTGAGCACCAACGGGGAGCCTAAAAACTTCCGGGGTTATTTCCAAACACTGCCCATGGGGATCATGGAGTATCAAAACGGAAGCGTGCGGTTTATCCGCAGCAATCATTCCTTTCGCAAGTATCTGCACCACTTTTACAACATCAACATTTCCGATGCGGAACCTGAATTTAACCGCGCCCACTTTGGCGGTGACGAGCTCCTCCTGGAGCAGATCCGAACGCGTAGCGAGCAGCACAGCCAAATGTATTTCAACACAACGCTCCCGGATGGCTCCACCGCTCATTCCACCATGCGCTGGATCGGCACCGACCCGGTCACCGGCTGCACTGCCGTTGCTCTGGTCATTCTATCCATTACCCCGCCGGACTGCAGCGTCAACTATGCCAATATTGCCCGGGCCCTGGCTGCAGACTACTTCAGATTGTACTATGTCAATCTGAAGACGGAAGAATTCATTGAATATTCTTCCGGCGTGGGCAGTCACAATCTGGCTGAGGAGCGACACGGAACAGATTTCTTCAACTCCGCCCGCCTGGACGCACGCATCTTCCTCTATTCTGAAGATCAAGCCGCCTTCCTCGAGGCCTTCACCAAGGAAAACATTCTCCTCCAGTTGGCACGCCAGGGGGTCTTCACCATCAGCTATCGCATGATGACCGGCTATGACCCCGTATATATGTCCATGAAGATTATGCGCATGGACGGCGACGAAAACTACATTATCATCGGCATCAGCAGCATTGACGCCCAGATGAAGGAAAAAGAACGCCTGGAGCGCATCCGGGAAAAAGAGCTCAGCGACGCCAGACTTCGGGCGGTCTCCAGCAAATATATCTGCCTGTATTCCGTGGATCTGGCCACAGGGCACTACACACAGTACAGCACAAACAGCGACTATGAAGAGCTCCGACTCTCCAAGATTGGGACAGATTTCTTCTTTGACGCGCTGGCGAACGGTTCCAGGCTCGTTCTCCCAGAAGACTTTCCCGGCTATCGGGAGCAAATGCAGGAGGAGAATATCCTCCAAAAGATCCGCGCATGCGGCCTGTTCACCTTTGATTATCGCCTGATGCTCAATGGTGAACCCCAGCAGGTGCACCTGCAGGCAAGTTTGGTGAACGAGAGCAATGGACAGAAGCTGATCGTTGGCGTGTCAAAGGCAGATTAAGGCGCACGCGGGCGATCATTGACAGATCGGAGGTAGGAACTATGCCGAAAACCACAGCGAAGCCCAGAAAATCCATTTACCAGGTGTGCAGAGAAACACTTGGGCTGAGCAGGGAGAAGGCCAGCGAGCTGCTGGGGACCATGCAACCGGAGCGAATTGAGCGGATCGAATCCGGCAAGTACACGGCTTATCCGGAAGAAGTGTTGACCATGGCGGAAAAGTATCACGAGCCGCAGCTTTGCAACTTCTACTGTGCCAATGAATGCGCAATCGGGAAGCGCTATGTGCCGGAGGTCCGCGCCCAGGAGCTTCCGCAAATCGTACTGGAGATGCTGGCCTCGCTGAATTCCGTCAAGGGCCAGCAGGAGCGGCTGATCGAAATCACGGCAGACGGTATGATCTCAGAGAACGAGGTGCAAGACTTCATCAAGATCCAAAACGAACTGGAACGGATCTCCATCACAGTCGAAAGCTTGCAACTTTGGGCAGAGAAAAAGAACGCGACCGGTGAGATCGAGCTGGACGCCTATGCGAAAGCAGGCAAACAAGAACCGTAAGCGCAAAACGCTGTCTCGGCCGGAAACAGGAGGGCGTTTCATGCTAGATGCATCTATCCCGTCACTCCCGATAGGGAGAAAAATCCTGGTACTCGGCTGTCCCGGTTGCGGAAAGAGTACTTTTGCACGGAAGCTGCAGGAAAAGACGAAGATTCCGTTGATCCACCTGGACAACATTTGGTGGAAACCGGACCGGACGCATATCACACGGGAAGAATTCGACCGGCAACTGGACGAGATCCTGTGCGGCGACGCATGGATCGTGGATGGCTATTACCACCGGACTGTTGAACGGCGGCTTCGTGCGTGCGACACGGTCGTCTTTTTGGATCTCAGCGAAGCGCTGTGTATGCAGGGCATCACAGAGCGGATTGGAACCGTTCGCCCGGATATGCCTTGGACCGAAGAGATGCTGGACCCGGAGCTGGCAGACTTGGTGCGGAAGTTTCACACGGAATCACGCCCGACACTGCTGGACCTGCTGAAACACTACCCGGACAAGCAGCTGCTCCGCTTTTCCTCTCGCGCTGAGGCGGACACCTGGCTGGACCGTCTCCCGAATGCAACATAGTACCATCAAAGGCCTGCCGCCCAAGCATCGAGCGGCAGGCCTTTGTTTTGTCGCAAGCAAGTCCACCCATTGGGAACGCGCGCAGCACTTACAAGCTTTTTGTGAATATGCGTGTATGCACTTCCAATATACTGTCTATTAGATAGTTATTCATTAAAGATTGACAACGCCGGACGAATATGATATATTATTGCTCGGTCAAGTGGCCCCATCAGCCACTTACACAGTATGCAAAATGACTCCATACAAACGCAGACTTGACTCTATGATGTGCGAGTCAAAAAGAGGAGGAACTATGCCAAACGCTTATTTCACCATCGCCCGTCCCGAAAACGACGCCTTCCGCGGCTACCTGCCCGGCTCGAAAGAACGCGCGGAGCTGAAGGAAGAGCTTGCCCGCCAGTCTGCCGAGGTGGTGAAGATCCCGCTGATCATCGGCGGCAAGGAAGTCTTCACCGAAAAAACCTTCCAGGTCACCATGCCCCACGACCACGCGCATGTGATCGCGGAGTGCTGCATGGCCGGAGAGAAGGAATTGACCATGGCAGTAGACGCTGCTCTGGCCGCCAAGAAGGCCTGGGAAGAGATGCCCTGGGAGCACCGCTCCGCCATCTTCCTGAAGGCTGCCGACATGATCACCGGCCCCTACCGGAAAGTCCTGAACGCCTCCACCATGCTGGGCCAGTCCAAGACTGTCTTCCAGGCGGAAATCGACATTGCCGAGCTTGCAGACTTCTTACGCTTCGGCGTCTGGTCCGCCCAGGAGATCTTCAAGGATCAGCCGGGCTCCATCCCCGGCATCTGGGACCGGCAGGACTACCGCGCCCTGGACGGCTTCATTTGCGCCATCACCCCGTTTAACTTCACCTCCATCGGCGGCAACCTTCCCATGGCTCCGGCAATCGTCGGCAATGTGGCGGTCTGGAAGCCCTCCCGCACGGCGGTGCTTTCCAATTACTACTTCATGAAGCTGCTCGTGGATTGCGGTCTGCCCGCGGGCGTCATCAACTTCGTCCCCTGTGCCGGTGCCGACATGTCCAAGCATGTCATCTCCCGGCCGGAGCTGGCCGGCTTCCACTTCACCGGCTCCACTGAGGTCTTCCAGAGCGTCTGGAAGCAGATCGGCGAAAATATTGCCTCCTACCGCAATTATCCCCGTATCGTGGGTGAGACCGGCGGCAAGGACTTCATCTTCGCCCACAAGAGCGCCAAGGTCCGGCCTCTGGCCGCCGCCATCATCCGGGGCTCCTTTGAGTTCCAGGGGCAGAAGTGCTCCGCCTGCTCCCGTGCTTTCGTACCTGAGAGCATTTGGCCCGATGTTCTGGCCGCCATGAAGGAAATGATGCAGGAAATCAAGATGGGCGATGTGCAGGACTTCGACAGCTTCCTGGCCGCCGTCATCGACAAGGCCTCCTTTGAGCGCTGCAAGGGCTACCTGGAGCGCGCCAAAAAGAGCCCCGATTGCGAGATCGTCATCGGCGGCAATTGTGACGATTCCAAGGGCTGGTTTGTGGAGCCCACCGTCATTGTCTGCAAGAAGCCCGACTATGAATCCATGGTCCAGGAGATCTTCGGGCCAATCGTCTCCATCTATGTCTACCCCGATCAGAAGCTGGACGAGATCCTCAAGGCTTGCGATGAGGCTTCGCCTTACGCTCTGACCGGCGCGATCTTCGCCCAGGACCGGGAAGCCATCGTGAAGATGGAGAAGGCCCTGCTGCACGCGGCTGGCAACTTCTACATCAACGACAAGTGCACCGGCGCGGTCGTGGGCCAGCAGCCCTTCGGCGGTTCCCGCGCATCCGGCACCAACGACAAGGCCGGCACGGCGCTCAACATGATCCGTTGGATGAGCCCCCACTGCACCAAGGAGACCTTCGTCCCCTCGGAAGCCATCGTTTATCCCTATATGTCTGAAAAATAAACTTAATTCAACTTAATTCAAATAAATAAATACAGGAGGAAACCATGTTTAGTTCCAAGCAGATCATCGAGAAGACCAACAAGTATGGCGCCCACAACTACGCACCCAAGCCCGTCGTCATCGTAAAAGCGGAAGGCGCCGTCGTCACGGACCCCGAAGGCAACAAGTACTACGATATGCTCTCTGCCTACTCTGCCCACAACTTCGGTCACCGCCACCCGGAGATCGTCGCTGCCGCCAAGGAACAGCTGGACAAGGTCACGCTTACCAGCCGTGCATTCCATTGCGAGAACCTGGGCGATTTCTATGAGGCTCTGTCCAAGCTCACCGGCAAGGACATGGTCCTGCCCATGAACACCGGCGCGGAAGCCGTGGAGACCGCTCTGAAGACCGCCCGCCTCTGGGGCACCAAGGTCAAGGGCGTGGAGAACGGCAAGCAGGAGATCATCACCTGTGAGAACAACTTCCACGGCCGCACCATTTCCATCATCAGCTTCTCCACCGACCCCCTGGCCAAGGACGGCTTCGGCCCCTACACCCCGGGCTTCAAGACCATCCCCTACGGCAATGCCCAGGCCCTGCGGGACGCCATCACCCCCAACACCGTAGCCTTCCTGGCGGAGCCCATCCAGGGCGAGGCCGGCATCATCCTGCCGCCCGAGGGCTATCTGACCGAGGTCCGCAAGATCTGCACCGAGAACAATGTTCTCTTCCTGGCCGACGAAGTTCAGACCGGCTTTGCCCGCACCGGCGATATGTTCGCCTGCTGGCATGAGAACGTGGAGCCCGATATCTACATCATGGGCAAGGCCCTGGGCGGCGGCGTGATGCCCCTGTCCGGCATCGC
>JAFOKO010000048.1 GCA_017419715.1 Oscillospiraceae bacterium
GGGGGGAAGGCTCTCCGAAACCGCAACGCCCCTCATCCGTCACCGGGCTTCCGTGAGACGCCCGGCGCCACCTTCCCCCAGGGGGGAAGGCTCTCCGAAACCGCAACGCCCCTACGCGTCTCTTATTGCCTAATGTCTTTTGCCTGGTACAGATAACGCAATATGCGTTTGTTTTCAACCAGGTCTTCAAATCTTCGTATTCAATTGCCTTGCTGCCGCCAGCATCAGCGCGCATTCCATGCGCTTGCGGAACAGGTCACAGCCATAGGCGTAGGTGCCGGTGATTTTGCCGGTGGCATGGTAGGCGTTGGCCGCGCAACCGCCGGAGCAGTAGAGCCGGGCCCAGCAAGTTTTGCATTCCTCGCGGGCGTAGACATTGCAGGCGGCAAATTCGTCCTGGATTGCGTGGTTGGTCACGCCGGTCCAGATGTCGCCCAGCTTAAAGCGCTCCTCGCCCACGAACTGGTGGCAGGGGTAGAGGTCGCCCCAGGGGGTCACGGCCATGTACTCTGTGCCGGAGCCACAGCCGGAGATGCGCTTGTAGATGCAAGGACCGCCGGTGAGGTCGATCATGTAGTGGTAGAAGGTGAAGGGACGGCCCTCCCGGTCTCGCTCCAGCATGAGCTTGGCCAGATCCTCGTACTGCTGCATGACGATGGGCTTGTCTTCTTCCGTGAGCGCGGAAGGATCGTCCGGGGCACAGACCACGGGCTCCATGCTCAGCTCGGTGAAGCCCAGGTCCAGCATCGTCTGGATATCCTTCAGAAAGTCCGGGTTCGCATGGGTAAAGGTGCCGCGCATATAGTAGCCCTTGCCGCCCCGGGCCTCGACGAAGCGCTGGAACTTCGGCACGATCCGCTCCCAGCTGCCGTTGCCCGCGTAGTCCACGCGGAAGCGGTCATGGATCTCCTTGCGTCCGTCCAGCGAGAGGACCACATTGTGGCATTCGCGGTTGGCAAAGTCGATCACATCTTCGTCCACCAGCATGCCGTTAGTGGTGAGGGTGAAGCGGAAGTGCTTGCCCTTCTCCTGCTCGATGGAGCGGGCGTAGGCGACAAGATCCTTGACGACCTGGAAATTCATCAGCGGCTCGCCGCCGAAGAAATCCACCTCCAGGTTTTTCCGGGTGCCGGAGTGCTCCACCAGGAAGTCCAGGGCGCGCTTGCCCACCTCGAAGGACATGATGGCCCGGTCGCCGTGGTACTTGCCCTGGCTGGCGAAGCAGTAGGAGCAGTTGAGGTTGCACACATGGGCCACATGCAGACACAGCGCCTTGATGACGCCCGAGGTCTTTGCCTTGAGCTGCCCGGCCATTGGCTCGTAGTTGTCCGGGGTGAAGAGCTTGCCCGCGTCCTTGAGGGCGGTGATCCGGTCGTAGGCCTGGTTCAGCTCGTCCGGATCGGTCTTGTCGGCATATTTTGCAGCCAGCGTGGCGATCAGCTCCGCGCGGGGCGTGTCTTCATAGCCCACGATCAGATCGTAGGCGATCTCGTCCACCAGGTGGATAGAGCCGGAGCAGATGTCCAGCACGATGTTGTAACCGTTGAGTTTGTATGGATGGATCATATTTTTCTCCAATTGCGGAAAAACGCCGCCATTCCGGCAGCGTTTTACCTAAGACGGATGTTCTTACTTGTTCTCGCAATTCTGGTTGGCAATGCCGCAGCTGGTCTTGCAAGCGGACTGGCAAGAGGTCTGGCATTCGCCACAGCCGCCGTTCTTGGCACTCTCGCAAAGATTGCGGGTCTCGAGGGTAGTGATCTGAATCATGGGATAGCCTCCATTGAATTATAATATTACTTTAAAATTATAGCACGCTGTTTTCGGAAAGTCAAGAATTTCTCAAGAAAACAACAGAACTGGCTGTTGTGCAGCCAGCTCTGTTGGAACAATGGGTCTCAGTTGCCGCCCAAGGGGCTTTCGCCGCTGATGTTGCTGTAGATCCGCATGGCCAGCAGGCTGAGGCTTGTCTGGTTCAGATCGAGCAGTTGGGTCGGCTCTTTGGACATGGGCTGAATGGCTTCGGTGTCGGTGCTGAGGTCCATGGTGATCTTTGCGCTTCCATCCACGGAAGCACCGGTGAACGCGCCGAGACCAAGCTCCATTTCGACCCGCACGCCGTTGTCGATCGGCAGATAGCGGTAGCTTATGCTGTCCGTCATATTGGCGTCCATGATCCCCTCGGGGATGTTTGTGATGGCGGCGTCGCTGAAGGTGTCCGGGAGCTGGAGCTCCGTGCTCTCAAAGCTCATGGTCATGCTGCCGTCGGCATCGTTGTAGGTGGCGTCTAAAATGACCGTTTCTTCGCCGCCCTCGGAGGAACGCTGCACGCCCTTCATCTGGAGCTTGCCGTCTGCGACCGTCATGGTGTACTCCATAGTTTCCAGCGTCTCCAGCTTTTGCGCGGCGGCATCCCAGCGGCAACTGTCCATGACACAGCGGGCCCAGGGATTGCTCTCGCCGACCAGCTCGATCCGGTAGATTCCCTTGTCCTCGGCCTCGGTCTTCTCCTGGAGCACAACGCCGGTGAGCATGCCGTCGGCAACCAGGAACTTGGGGGCTTCGACTACCTGGCTCATCTCATAGAGCGCGGTGACGGCTGCTGCGGGAAGCAGTTTGTTCATCTGCATGGTCTGGCTGATGGAGTTTCCAATGCTGTCCGCCTGGGCTCCGATTTTGTTCAGCAAGCTCTGGTCCCAGCTGAGGACATAGATGTCGCCCTTGCCGGTGAAATAGCTCGGTCCGTCTGCTTCCGTAGCCTTGCGGTAGGAAACAGAGTTCACGAAGTCGGTCCAGTCGGTGCCGAAGGTATCCTGCATGCTCTGCTCCGACAGACCTTCCACCAGGAAAGACAGGGAGAGCTCCTCCGGCAGGCTGGTTTCGGCCAGCTCAGAGAGCTGAGAGGCATTCCACTTCTTGCCAAAGTCCTGCACGGGAAGGGCAAAGGCTTCGTCCTTGTTCAGCAGGGTGGAGGAGCCGATCTGGATCTGCTCCTTGTCGAAATACAGATCCACGGGGATCTCCATGCCATTGCCGCTGTAGCTGCCGTGCAGAGCCAGCTTTTTGCCCTTGGCGTCCCGGTCCCCGCTCAGCTGGAAGGACATGTCTCCTGTATCTTCTACGCCCTCGAGCTTGACGCTCACATTCATGTGCTTCTTGTTGGACTTGTAGAAATCGATCATGTTTTCCGTGTAGCTGTGCAGATTGGGCAGATCCTTCACATAGTCCAGATAGGAATCGATGCTCTTGCTTGCTGTGGCCTTGAGGTCCTTCAAGGGATCGTTGCCCATGTGGTTCAGCAGCCACCAGCCGCCAACGGCCAGCAGTGCCACAAGCAGGCAGCCCAGGCCGATGAACAGCCCCGTCCGCTTTTTAGGCTTTTTGGCGGGAATCACATAGGAATCCGCTTGCTCAAATCCAAAGTTGTTGTTTTCGTTCATGGTTTCTCCTCTTTCATTTTAGTTTTTTTCGGAACCGGGCTGCAACCGTAAGAACAAGTACAGTTCCTACGCAAGCCCGATGACGGCTGAGGGGTGTTGCGGTTTCGGAAAGCCTTTCCCGTCCACTGTAGGGACGGCCATTCGGTTCGCCCGCAAGGGCGATCCAACTATGTTCGATCTACGGAAATCAAACCGAACAACGCACCCGGGCAGGATCTGCCTTCGGCAAATGGCATTCGTCCCGAATGTCGGGGACGGGAACGCGCGGGGCGTCGGGGACGCCGCCATGGGGTGCGTGCGATATGGGAAACAGCTTCGCTCCATTTTTTCCTACGGCACCGATACGCGCGGGGCGTCGGGGACGCCGCCCCCTACGGGGTGCAGTGCAGGTTGCGGGCGGCCAGTGGCCACCCCTACAGCTCCTGGTGACTAGTGACTCCCCCCGCGTCTCCTATTGCCTGATGCCTGATGCCCATTGCCTAGGCCCCATTGTCTGCTGCCCCCTAACATCACGCCTATTGTACACGATTTTCCCTTTTCGCGCAATGGCAAAAATTGCAAAAAAACACTTGCTTTTTTCTCAAAAACTGCAAAGAATTTACAAAACCCGGGCAAAATCCGCCTCGGCCAGCAGTTCGCTGTTTTGCAGCAGGTCCAGCGCCAGTGGGTGGAACTCCGCCCAGCGGCTGCATTTGCGCAGGCGCTTCCAGGCGCGCTCGTCCGGCAACAGCAAAGACAGGTAGGCCCATAGCTCCTTGAACTTGGGCAGCACCGCGCCGTCCGGGTGCATGGAGGCGAGATAGCGGGCGGCCAGCTCTTCGTGGAACGCAAGCAGGGCCGTGCGCTTGCGCACCCCGCCCTTACAGCGGGTGATCAGCGCGGGATCGGCCAGCAGTCCCCGGCCGATCATCAAGCCGGACAGGCCCGGGAAGTCCGCCTCCGCCCTCTGAATGTCTGCAAGGGAAAACAGGTTCCCGTTGTACCGCAAGGGGTAGGGCAGACGCGCCACGGCCTGTCGGAAGGCCTCCAGGTGAACGCCGCCTTTGTAGAACTCCCGCCGCGTCCGGGGATGGATCGTCAATTCCCGGATGGGATAGCGGGCCAGGATCGGCAGCAGGGCGTCCCACTCCGCCGGGTCGTTCACGCCGATCCGGGTCTTGACGGAGATGGGCAAGGGCGCATTGGTGAAGACTGCATCCAGAAAGCGCTCCAGCGCCGCCGGGTCCCGGAGCAGTCCGGCCCCCTTGCCCTTGCTCACCACAGTGCCGGAGGGACAGCCCAGGTTTAAATTGACCTCCCGGTAGCCCAATTCTCCAAGGGCCGCTGCGGCCCAGCGGAAGTCGTCCGCGTCCTTGGTGAGGATCTGTGGCACAAGCCGACTGCAGCCCAAGGGGCCGGGTTCCAGCTCCCGGCGCTGCCGGTCCGTGAGCTGGTGCGCGGACGCGGGAGAGAGAAAGGGGATCCAGTAGCGGTCTATCCCGGGGAAGCAACTGGCGTGCACCTCCCGGAAGTCTCGGCTGGTGATGCCCTCCATCGGGGCGTAGTCCAAACTCACGGTGCAGAGCCTCCTTCCGCCTCGGAGGGAACAAATGAAAAGGACAGGGTCTGCAATATGATCTCCGCGCCGAGGGAATCGTCTGAGAAGCGGAGCACCACCGGGCCACTCTTGTTGCAGTAGACCGCATTGGAAAACAGCTCGACGAAGTTGACCAGGCCGGAGGCGCTGCCATCCCGGTTCAGCCAGGAAGTGCTTTCGCCGCCGCCCGGCAACAGGTAGGACAGTTTGACTGTCACAGGCTCCGCGCCGTCCTGGGCTGTGATCGCATAGCGGATGTAGAGATTGGAAAGCTCCGTGACCGGGTCGGGCAGCGGCGCGCCCTCCGGGCCGTAGACCAGCTCGAAGTGGAAGCCTGTGCCGTTTCTCCGATCCAGCAGCGCCTGAGTGCCGCTGTAGTCCGCGGCACTCAATGCATTTAAATAGGTATCGACAAGCTCGCTGGATTCCTGGAAGTGGTTGAGGACGAAAATGTACATCAGCTGAAGCCGATGCCTGTCGGAATCCTGATAGTTGCCCAGCTTCTGATACAGCGCAATGGCGTCCGGCAGTCTCCACTCCGCCGCGTAAAGCCCCGCGATACGGTACTGGCATTCCAGGATCCGCTCCGCCGCGTCGGAGTAAGCGCGGACCTTGGCATAATGGTCGATCGCATTCTCATAGTACGCGATCGCCTGCAGAGAATCCGTAGTTTCGACGGCTGCATCGACGGCTTGCGTGCCGAGATCGTAATAACAGCGCTGTTCCAGCTCTTTCAGTTTGTCGTATTTGGGAAAGCGCTCCCGGAGCTGCATCACATAGTCCAGCGCGGTCGCCAGGTCGCCTTCGTTGTAGGCTGTGACCCCCAGAGCGTAGAGACAGTCGGCGATCAGCATAGTCGTCTTGCCCCGGGCCTCCAAAAGCGCCATGGCTTCCCGATACTGCCCCTCGTTGATCAGCAGGCGGGCCTGCTCTTCCCGAATTTGATCGATGTGTTTCGAGCTGTCCCGGTAATCGTCCAGAGCGGCAAAGCTGGCGATCGCCTGCTCGTAGTCCCCTGCCGCCTCCAGCTTCAGGGCTTTCCGGTAGCGAAGCAAGGGCATCACGAGCTGATCCAGAAGCAGAACCACCAGGATCAGCGCAAGCGACGCATATAGCAGCTGGGATCTGGTCCACCGGAAGCGGGGCGGCTGCTCCGGCTCTGCAGCCTGTTCTTCCGTTGCATCCGTTGGCTCCTGCACAGGGGCCGGGGTATTCGGCCGCTCCGGCTCGGGCACAGAAAAGGCCTCTGGCAGCACCGACAGCAGCGGAGCCTTGCCGCCGGGCACAGAAGTGCGCGCCGACGCTGCCTTTGCGCCGTTTTTTGCAGGCTCCGAAGCATGCTCCCCGGTGAGCGGACGGCGAAACTGGCTGTGATCCGTATTCTGAGCCGCGTCAAGCCCACTGTGGGCCCCAACGGCGGGAATTTGGTCATTCATGAGAACCTCCCAATTGTGATAGGCAATAGGCGATTAGGCAATAGGAGACGGGGGGAGTAAACTGCACCGCACCCCGTAGGGACGGCACTCTGCCGTCCGCCCCCTGTCGAACGCAACCCGCATGATTTGCCTTCGGCAAATGGCATTCACTCAGAATGACAGGCGGGGAAACAGCCGTGTGATGGGAAGCAGTGCAGGCCTGTGAACAAGAAACAGTGAACAAAGGGCGGAACAAGAGCGGGCTTTGTTCAAGAGGATTGCGGGTGCCACCCACATTATAAATAATAGCCTTGTAACTTGGTACCGTTGATCCTGATCGTATTATACATGATTTCAAGCAATCCTGCAATGCCTTTTTCTGGCGCACTCCGATCAAATCCTGCAGGCGGCAGACAGTCCCGGTGCGCTTCGCTGATTTGGGCTTGTTTTTGCGGCCGAAGCGTGGTATGATGACAGAAAAAACACGAGAAAGAGGCGCTGTGATGGAGATCCAAATCTTACATTTGCTGGACGGGGCACGACAGGCCCGGGGCTTGACGGTGATCATTGATGTGTTCCGGGCTTTCTCTCTGGAGTGCTATTTGACAGACCACGGCGTTTCGGAGATTCGCCCGGTGCGAACGCTGGAGGAGGCCTTTGCCTGGCGGGAGCGGGACCCTTCTGCCCTCCTGGTGGGCGAGCGGGGCGGGGCCAAATGCGAGGGCTTTGACTTTGGCAACTCCCCCAGCAGCATTCCGGCTGAGGCGGTATGCTGCAAACGGATCATCCATACCACCGGCGCCGGAACTCAGGGCCTCACCCAGGCCGTCCACGCGACGGAACGCATCACGGGCAGTCTGGTCAACGCGGCCGCTGTGGCGGCTTATATCCGTGCCAGGAAGCCGGAGACGCTCAGCCTGGTGTGCATGGGCAACGCGGGCGTTCGGGAAGCGCCGGAGGATGTGCTGTGCGCCGAATACATCCGTTCCCTGGTCCTGGACAAGCCTCTGCCGGATCTCGAAGAACGCATCCGGGCCCTGCAATGGCACGGCGGCGCGCACTTCTTTGACCCGGCCGCCCAGGAAATCTTCCCGGAGCCGGACTTCTGGCTTTGCGTCAAGCGGGATCTGTTCCCCTTTGTGCTTCGCGCCACAGAGGACGCCCAGGGATTACGGATGGAAAAGGTGGTAACAATATGAAAAAGCAGGAGAAAACAAATGTCATGCGGCTGCTGGACCAGCAGGGCGTCGCCTATCAGAGCCATTGCTACGAGGGCACCGGGGCCGTCAGCGGGGCCGAGGTAGCCGCCGTGCTGGGGCAGGACCCGGCGCGTGTCTTCAAAACCCTGGTGACTGAGGGCCGTTCCGGCCAGCACTATGTGTTCGTCATCCCCGTGCTGCAGGAGCTGGACCTGAAAAAGGCCGCCGCGGCCTCCGGGGAAAAGAGCATCGCCATGGTCAAAGCCAAAGAGCTGCTGCCGTTGACGGGCTATATCCACGGCGGCTGTTCGCCCATCGGCATGAAAAAGCCCTTCCCCACCTTCGTGGAGGAGAGCGCGGTGCTCTACGACAGCATCCTGTTCAGCGCCGGAAAGATCGGCTACCAGGTGGAGTTGGCCCCGGACGATTTAGAAAAGCTCGTCGCCTTCCAGTACGCCGATCTGTGCGAATAACATTGGACGACTAACATCATCAGCAGGAGGAAAACACCATGCCGAGCAAGAAAAAGGAACTTGCACCGGAGGAAGCCCCGGTGGGGAAGAAAGCAAGCAGGCAGGCGGAGGCAAAGCCTGCCGTTGAGAAAAAAACGACGGCGAAAAAACGCGCATCCACAAAAAAGACCGCGCCCGTTGGGACGCCTGTGCCTGTTGCAACACAATCGGCGGCAGAGCCCGCCGTGCCCGTACTGCCCCAGCCCCGCCGGAGCGTGGCTTTCATCGGCCCGGAGTGCTATCCCTTTGTGAAGACCGGCGGACTGGGCGATGTGATGTATGCCCTGCCCCGTGCGCTGGCCAAACTGAACTGTGATGTCAAGGTCCTTCTGCCCCGCTATCGCTGCATCCCCCAGAGCTGGCAGGAGAAGATGATCTACCGCGGCTCCTTCCACATGGACCTGTGCGCCGATGGCCGCAGCTTCTATGTGGGGATCATGGAATATGTCTGGGACGGCGTGGTCTATGACTTCATCGACAACGAGGAGTTTTTCTCCTACGGCAGTCCCTACACCAACCTCATCGACGACATTCCCCGCTTCTGCTACTTTGACAAAGCCGCTCTGGCCGCGCTGAACTATATGGACTGGATCCCCGATATCATCCACTGCCACGACTGGCAGGCGGCGCTGGTGCCGGTATATCTCCGCACACTCTTTGCGGGGACGGCCCTCTCCGGCGCGAAGACAGTGCTTACCATCCACAACCTCCGCTTCCAGGGCGTGTACAACATCCCCACCATCAAGTACTGGACCAATCTGCCCGACTATGTGTTCAACAAGGACGCGCTCACCCAGAACTGGGTGGACGCCAGCATGCTCAAGGGCGGATTGACCTATTGCGACCGGATCACCACCGTGAGCGGCAGTTACGCGGGTGAGATCCAGACTGCCTTCTATGGGGACGGGCTGGACGCCCATTTGCGCTATCACGCCGGTAAGCTGCGCGGCATCGTCAACGGAATCGACACAGCCCAGTGGGACAGCCGCACGGACAAGCTCCTGCCCGCGCCCTACGGCATCGAGGACGCCCCGGCTCAGAAGCGGGTCAACAAGCTGGCCCTGCAGGCTCAGCTGGGCCTGGAGCAGGACAGCGGCAAGCTGGTCCTCGCGCTGATCTCCCGCCTCACCGACCAGAAGGGTCTGGACCTGGTGAACGCGATCGTTCCGGATCTGATAGACGGCAACACCCAGATCGCGGTCCTGGGCACGGGCGACGCCCGCTATGAGGACGCCTTCCGCCAGTTTGAGAACCGCTACAAGGGAACTGTCTGTGCCTACATCGCCTACGACGAAGCCCTGGCCCATTGCATCTACGCGGGCGCGGACGCCCTTTTGGTGCCCTCCCTGTTTGAGCCATGCGGCTTGACCCAGCTCATTGCCATGCGCTACGGCACCATCCCCATCGTCCGGGAGACTGGCGGTCTGAAGGACACCGTCCAGCCCTACAACCAGTTCACCAACGAGGGCAACGGCTTCAGCTTTGACCGCTACGACGCGGGCTTGCTGCTGGACGCCATCAACCGCGCCAAGACCCTCTACTTCACCGACCGCCCCCGCTGGGACGAAATGCTCCGCCGCGACATGGAAAAGGATGTTTCCTGGGAAAACGCCGCCTGGCAGTACCGGGGGCTGTATTTGGAGCTCAAGCCGTAGGGCAGCACGCGGGGGTAGGCAATAGTTGAATAGGCAATAGGAGACGGGGGAGTCACTAGTCACTAGTCACCAAGGACTGTAGGGGCGGCCACTGGCCGTCCCTACGCGTCTCCTATTGCCTATTGCCTTGTTTAGGCGTTTCGGATCGCCTTGAGAATTGCGCCGATTTTCGGGGGCGTGCCGTAGAGCAGGACGCCGACGCGGTAGATTTTCGCGGCCAGGAAGCCGATGCCGACTGTGGAGCCTGCCAGGATCACGATGGAAGCGGCGATCTCATACCAGGGCACCGTGCTCATGCAGATGCGCGCAAACATCGCCATCGGGGCAGTAAAGGGGATGAAGGAACAGACCTTCATCAGCGTGTTATCCATGCTGGCGCTGGTCATGGAGCTCATCACCACCAAAAACGCAATGACCAGCAGGAAGGTGATCGGCATGACGGAGGTGTTGATGTCCTCCAACTTGGAGGCGGTGGAGCCAATGGCCCCGTACAGGAAGGCGTAAATCAGGAAGCCCAGCACAAAGAATACCAGCATGTAGACAAACAGATGCACCGGGATGTGGAAGAGCAGTTCAATGATGGGGCTGTCTGCCCAGGCGGATCGGTTGATCGTATAGAACAGCAGCGCGGAGCCGAACACAGCGACAAGCTGGAACAGACCGGCCAGGCAGGAGGCCAGCACCTTGCCAAACATCATGCTGGCAGGCTTGGCGCTGGTCACCAGGACCTCCATCGCCCGCGAGCTCTTTTCCGACGCCACATTGGTGGCCACCATCTGGCCGTACAGGATCAGAACCATATACAAGGCCATGATCATCACATAGGTGTACCAGTAGGTTTCTCCCATGTCCTTGCCGAGGGAGACGGACTGGCTTTCAATTTGCACGGACAGGATCTCGGCTGCCTGCTCGGGGCTGATGCCGTGCTGGACCATGGCGCTCACGCGGTAGACCTCCTGCAGGACGCTGTCTGCTATCGCCGTATTGGAATCGTACATGGAGAGATTGTCCACATAGTAGGTATAGGATGCAGCGCTGTCCATGGCAAAGGCGCATTCTGCCTGCCCGGAGGTGATTTGTTCCTTAACCGCCTCCAGACTGTCTGCGGCAAGCTGCACATCGTAGTTCGAGAAGGCCTCGCTGAAATACTGCCGGGACAGCTCCGCCAGCTCCGCGTCCTCGGCATACACCAGCATCACGGCACGCGCACCGGATTCTTCTGTGCTTTCTTCGGACTCGAACAGGGCGGAGATGTTGGGGAAAAACATGACGACGGCCAGGACGATCACCAGAAAAACCGTCGTGCCCACAAAGACCTTGTTTTTGAGAAAACTGCTGAATTCAAATTTCAGAATGGTTCCAAACTGTTTCATCACGCCTGCCTCCTTAGACCTGCTCGCCCGCGTACTGGACGAAAATATCGTTCAAGGAAGGCTCGAAGACCTTCACCTCGTCGATGTCATACTGCTCCACCAGCCGCTTCATCACCGCGCTCTTTTCGCCGGGATCCGCCATCTGGATCAGCAGCGCGCCGTTCTCTGCCTCGGTGCAGGCGCTGCCAAAGTCCCGCCGGATCAGGGCTGGATCTGTGGTATTGACCACCAGCCGATCCCGGGGGTAGTCCCGCTTGATGTCGTGCAGATCGCCGTGGAGCGCCACCTTGCCCGCATTGATGATGGCAATGCTGTCACAGAATTCCTCGATGTAACTCATCTGGTGGCTGGAAAACAGGACGATCTTCCCCTTGGCGATCTGCTCTCGGACCACATCCTTTAAGAGCATGGCGTTCACCGGGTCCAGCCCGGAGAAGGGCTCGTCCAGAATCACGATCTTTGGGTCGTGAGCCAGGGCTGTGACCAGCTGAATTTTCTGCTGATTGCCCTTGGAGAGGGTGTCCAGCCGCTTATCCCGGTATTCCGTCATGCCCAGCCGCTCCAGCCAGGCGTCCACAGCCACGACCGCGTTTTTCTTCGTCATGCCCTTCAATTCGGCAAAATACACCAGCTGGTCAATGACCCGCTTTTTGGGGTAGAGGCCCCGTTCCTCGGGCAGATAGCCGATACCGGTTTTGCCGTAGTCCAGCGGCTTGCCGTCCATCAGCACCTCGCCGCCGTTGGCGGGGAAGACATTCATCAGAATGCGGATGGTCGTGGTCTTGCCCGCGCCGTTTCGGCCCAGCAGGCCAAAGGCCTTGCCGCTCTCCACCGTGAAGGACACGCCCTTGAGCACCTGCTTCTCGCCAAAGGATTTGTCGATCTGTTTCAATTCCAGTTTCATGCGTTTCCTCTCCTGTATGTAAGGTTTTTCAATTCAGAGAACAATCAATTTGATAGCCTGCTTCGCAATGCAGATAGATGGTATAATGGCCCGTCGGCAAATGCAGAAGGAGATCCTCTTCCCGGAAGCTGGTTCCGCTTTGGGTGTACACGCTTTCTCCCGCCTCGTTCTGAATCGTGAAGATGATGGGCTGATTGGATGTAACATCTAAATCCAGGAAATAGTTGTCCGGGTACTTGATATCAAAATCCGTCCACTGCACTTCCGCCGCAGGCGCGCTGATGCTTTCGGCTTGCGTGCTGCAATGCAGGCCGGGCCGCATAGCATGGAGCCACTGGGAGCCGAGAAAGCCCAGCATCAGCAGTACGAGAAACGCCGCGACGGAACCGCGCCAGTGCTGCCGGGGTCTTGGGTACTTTAGGATCCACGCGCCACGGAGCAGGCAGCAGGATTCCAGCAGGAAGAACAGAATGCGAAGCAGATTGGGAAGGTTCGGCTGCTGGATGCATTCAATACTCTCCGTGATGACAGCTGCAAGCGCGCCGAAGCCGACAATCAGCAGCAGCTTGGCCAGACGCCCCCGCATTTCCTCCAGGGATTCCCGGTCGGTGAATATCTCATAGGCCTCCTCCGGCAGAGCGGGGTCCCAGGGCTTGCGGAAATAGTGCCAGTTGTTCCAGGTGGAGTTCACATATTCCCAACCCTGCTCCCGGAAGGTCTCGATGTAGCGGCCCATGCCTTTCACCTCTCGGAAGTCCAGCTGATAGCGGTATCGGACATTGGGGTTTTTCTCAAAGCGGCTGTGGAAGAGGCCAGCCTTGACCAACTGCCAGCCCTGCTCCGAGGCCAGGTTCAGGTCTTCGGTCTCTTTTTCATAATCCCAGGCGAAATAGCTTCGCCAGCTCGTCTTGCGGTTCTTCGCCATTGCTCACACCTCCCCCGCGTTTGCCAGCATACGCTGCAGCCGTACGATCTCGGCGCGTAGGGCCGCACGGCCTTCATCGGTGAGCTGGTAGAGCCTACGCCGCTCCTGGCCGGGCTCGTCGGACAGGATCTCCCGGATCCAGCCCTTTTTCATCATATTGCTGGTGGCGCCGTACATGGTGCCGGAGCCAATGGTCACATCGCCGCCGGAGAGCTTCTCCGTCATCTGCATAATGCCGTAGCCGTGGTTCGCCCCCCGGGCCAGGCAGAGCAGAATGTAATAATAGCTCTCCGACATGGGTTCGCTTCGTTTCACACCAATATCGCCTCCCGATATATCGACTAACGACAGTATCATAGCACGACATATGGCGATTGTCAACATATTTTTCTGTTTGCTGTGACAATCGTCACCAGTCACCGCAGCTCCGGCAGCGGCGCACAGTGTGCGCCACGGGAAGCAGTGCGTAGTCGCAACACCCCTCATCCGTCACCGGGCTTCCGTGAGACGCCCGGCGCCACCTTCCCCCGAGGGGGAAGGCAGGGGGAACGGATTCTTCGCTTTGCTCAGAATGACAGGCGGGGGAGGCAGTGCGTAGCCGCAACACCCCTCATCCGTCACCGGGCTTCCGTGAGACGCCCGGCGCCACCTTCCCCCGAGGGGGAAGGCTAAGAAACGCCCCCGTCAATGCCTTCCCCGAGGGGGGAAGGTGGCCCGAAGGGCCGGATGAGGGGCGCACCGATTGGATCGAGATGTGCCGACGAACGCACCGCACCCCGTAGGGGGCGGAGTCCTCGACGCCCCGAGCGTCCCGACCATGTAGGGACGGCACTCTGCCGTCCGCCCTCCGTCGAACGCAACCCCTGTAGCGGCGCACACTGTGCGCCGCTACAGGGTGCGGTGTGTATGGGGCGAGCGGGCCGAGCGTCGGCGCTACATATGGGTGCGTGCGCACAGGACGGCCTTTGATCGTTTCAAATCAAAGACCGTCCTGTGTTAATTTCGATTGATTGTGGGATCGTACATACAATGACGATCCGCCATTGCACACTTTTCTATCGCTTCCAGAAGCGTTCCCATCTGCCCAGCGCGTCCTCTACGGTCGAGCGCGGGCAGGCAACATTCATGCGGAAGAAGCCCTCGCCTGCTTTGCCGTAGGCTGTGCCGGGGGTGACCCAGAGGCCGGTCTCGGCCCGGAGCTGTTCGGTGAAGCGCTGCACATGGTCCGTTCTGGCGGACACATCCACCCAGAGCAGATAGGTCGCGTCGCTCACGCTGATCTTGACCCCAGGCAGCTCGCGGTCCGCAAAGTCCTTCACCAGACGCTTGTTTGCCCAGATGTATTCCCGGACCGCGTCCAGCCAGTCCCCGCCCTCCCGGAAGGCCGCAATCGCGGCGGGGGCGGCGAAGCTGTTGGGCTCGGCCACCTCGTCGGTATTCAAAGCCCGCCAGGCTTTGTGGTGCAGCACCGGGTCCGCCGCGTAGACGGCGGAAGAGTGCATGCCCGCCAGATTGAAGGCCTTGGTGGGGGCCATACAGGTGATGGAAATGGCCCGGCAGCTCTCGTCCACGGCGGCGAAGGGCAGATAGCTCAGCCCGGGTGCCGTGAGATCACAGTGGATCTCGTCGGAGATCACGGTGACATGGTGCTTGCGGCACAGCGCCCCGATCTTTGCCAGCTCCTCTCGCGTCCAGATGCGCCCCACGGGGTTGTGGGGGTTGCAGAGGATCATCAGTGTGGTCTGAGGGTCCGCCAGCTTGGCCTCCAGATCGGCAAAGTCGATGGCCCAGCCTTCCCCGTCGTAGCGAAGCGGGCTTTCCAGCACCCGGGCGCCGTTGTTGACGATGGAGTTGAAAAAGATGTTGTACACCGGGGTCTGAATCAGCACATTTTCGTTGGGGGTGGTCAGCTTGCGCACCAGGGAGGAGATGGAGGCCACCACACCTGTAGAGAAGATCAGATTCTCCTGCTCCATCGTCAATCCGTGGCGTTCCCGCCACCAGTCGATGTAGGCCCGATACCAGTCCTCGCCCATGTCGTCATAGCCGAAGATGCCGTGGTCCAGCCGCTTTTGCAGGGCGGCCCGGATCGGCGGCGCGGCCTCAAAGTCCATGTCCGCGATCCACATCGGCAGTTCGTTGGGCTTGCAGTCCCACTTGTAGCAGAGCGAACCCCGGCGGCTGGGCGGAGAATCAAAATTGTACGAATTCATTATTTAATCTCTCCGCCACTCCGGGTGCTCGAAGTGCTCGGCCACATCCTTGCAGACGATCTTGGTCTTTGCCGGGTCGATGAAGTCTTTTTCCAAAATCAGCTCCCCGATGGCGGGGGCGGAGATGGTGCCGGAGCTGGGGTTGAGCACGCTGTCGATCCTGGAGCTGATCTCCGCCTCCACGCTGGAATACTCAAAGGCCAGGGTGGTGTTGATCAGTTTGCAGTTGACCATTTTCAGATTTTCAATATAGCACATGCCCTGCAGGCTCTCGATGGTGCAGTTCACCAGGGTCAAGTTCTTTGCGTTCCAGCCCAGGTACTCGCCGGAGATGAAGGAATCATAGACTGTGACATTTTCGGTGTTCCAGAAGGCGTCCTTGGTCAACATCCGGGAGTTGCGGATCACCATGTTTTTGACCCCGTCAAAGGAGTAGTTGCCGTCCAGAGTCAAGCCGTCGATCTCCAGGTTTTCGCTGTTCATGCAGAAGTAGGGCGCTCCGGCGGCGATCACATGTTTCAGCTTCACATTCTTGCAGGCCCAGATGGTCTCAGTGGGGTTGGTGAAGGCCACATCCTCCAGCGTTAAGCCGTTGCAGCGGCGGAAGTTCTTGGGGGCCTGGATCACGGCGTTTTTGACGCGAATATTGTCGGTGTACCAGACGCCCGCCCGGGCCATCTCAAACCAGGTGCAGTCCTCCACATCCACATTCTTGCAGTACCACAGCGGGTACTTCCAGCGGAAGAGGTTCCCCCGAAGCTCCAGATCGTGACATTCCTTCAGGGGAGACTCACCCGCGTCAAAGACGGAATCTACCACGCGCAAATCGTGTGCGCCGAACAGCGCACGCTCACCGGTAAAAAAGCCTTGCTTGAGTTCCTGCATATTGTTTTCCTCCTGTGTGATTTGTAATGTATGAATTATCGTAAGGGATTTTCCCGAAAATAAGCTTCCGCCTGGGATTTGTTTCGGAGGATCTCCTCCTTCAGCGCCTCCAGGGACGGGAATTTTTTTTCATCGCGTAGGCGGTGATAGAAATCCACCGTCAACTCCTGCCCGTAGAGCTCGCCTTCAAAGCCGGAGAGCCAGGTCTCCACGGTGCGCTGTTTGTCGCCCACGGTGGGGTTGGTCCCCACATTGCACACGCCGACGAAACTCTGCAGCTCCGGCGCCCGCGCCTGTGTAGGGACAAGCATCGCTTGTCCGCCAGCGCAAAGCCCCGGTAGCGGCGCGCACCGGCGCGCCATGGGGAGCATGGCCCGGACGGCATAGACCCCGTCTTTGGGCAGCACCAGCTCCGGCGGCGGCAGCAGATTGGCCGTGGGGAAGCCCAGCGTGCGCCCCAGCTGCTTGCCCGGCTGCACTACGCCGCTCAGTCTGTGGGGGTGGCCGTAAAAGCGGGCGGCAGTCTCCATGTCGCCTGCCTCGATCAGCATTTTCAGATGGGTGGAAGAGACGGTCACGCCGTCGATGCGGTGCGCCGCAAGCACCTCGCAACCGAGGCCGTGGGATGCGCACCATGCCTGCAGCAGGTCGGAATTGCCCTCGCCCCGGAAGCCGAAGCGATAGTCCCAGCCACAGACAAAATGCGTTGCCGCATAGTCCTGCACCAGACTGTCCAGAAAGGCATCCCAGGGCTGGCGCATAAAGGCCTCCGTAAAGGGCAGGACCACGACCCCGTCGAGGCCGTAGAGCGCGTGCATCAGCCGGACGCGGTCGGCCACGCTGCTCAGCAGCCGCCCGTCCTTGCCGGGGCTCCGGTCAAAGGTCAAGGCCAGGGCCCGCCGCCCGGTCCGGGCAGCCAGCGTGGCAGTTTTGGAAAGCAGATCGCCGTGCCCGAGATGGACACCGTCGAAGAAGCCTAAAGCGATGACAGATTGCATAGTCCCTCCGGAGAGATGTAAATGCACAATGCGTTCGAGTTCAACAGTGGGGACAAGCGCTGCTTGTCCGCTGCTTTTCTTCTCTAAAAGGTATCATATTTTTCTGAATTTGTCAACGAAATCGGCGGAAAAGCATCGGCGTGCGCCCCAACTGTGCAGGGGAACTATTGGTTGACATTCCCCTGCTTCTTCAGTATAATCGAACCAACAAGCGCCCGCCGCACAGCGCGGCAAGGGCAAGATAGGAGGAATCGCGGATGATCCACATCAGCAGAAGCGGAAGAAAGCACCCGTTCTATATTCGGCTTTTGGGCCTGGTGCTCAGCCTGCTGGCCCTGGCGACATGCCTGGCCTGGTTGATCACCGAGAAAATCTATGAGGGCCTGCTCGAAGAGCGCATTGAGAGCAAGTCCTACTACAAAATGTATCTGGAGGATTTTGCCGGTCTGCAGGCCACCCAATATGAGTTTTCTTCAGACCAGGGGCAGAAGCTGGTAGGCTATCTGTATTATACGAACAAAGCGCCGCAGGGCATCATCATCTTTTCCCACGATTTGGGAAGCGGCCAAAACTATTATATGGATTGCGCAAATTATTTCGCCCAGAACGGCTTCTATGTCTTCACCTTCGATGGCACCGGCCATGACGAAAGCGAGGGGGATGGTATCCGGGGATTGCGCCAGGGCGTGATCGACCTGGACTATGCCATCAGTTTTGTGGAGACCAGCGGGAATTTCCCGGAACTGCCCATCGGCTTATTCGGCCACGGCCTGGGCGGATACAGCGCGTGCGCCGTTCTGGATAAGCACCCGGAAGTCAAGGCAGTCGTCTCCTGTTCCGGCTTTAACAAGCCTGCCGACATGATAAAAGGCCTTCTGAAGAACGCAATGGGCGGCTGGTCCAATTTGCTCATGATGTTTTTCAAGTTGCACGACTGGCGACGCTTTGGCAGCGACACGAGCTTGACGGCGATGGACGGACTTGCAGCCAGCGAAGCGGCTGTGATGATCATCAACAGCGAGGACAACGACACCGTGCCGATGGAGCTTGGCTTTGACAAATTCTACCAGAAATACAAGGACGATTCCCGCTTTGTGTTTGTGCGCTGCCAGGAAGGAAACCACGCGCCGTTTATCGACAGCAGCTATCTCAACGAATTACAAGAAGTCTCCAAAAATTGGGAAAATACACTGGACTATGATACCACGGCGCAAGAAAACCGGGAACGCTATCAGATGGAAGAGGACGCGTTCTGGAAAGAAAATCTGGATCGGGAAAGGTGGACCAATCGTCTCAATCTGGATCTGATGGGGAAGATCCTGAGCTTCTACAACGAGAATCTACGCTGATTCACGGCGCGCTTTCTTCCGCGAGGGCGGCCCGGTCCAGTCGGCTGCTGTTGCAGACCAGATAAAGGATCTGGTATTCCTCGGCCAGCTTGCGGAGCATTGCCAGAGCGCGGGCGCTTCGCTCGTCGTCGAGGTTGACAAAGGGGTCATCCAGGATCAAAAACGGACGCTCCTGCTGATACAGCGCCTCCACCAGGGCCATGCGCATACAGATGGCAATGCCTTCCGCCGTGCCGGCGCTGAAGCTGCCAATCTCGCGAGGCTTGCCGTGTACTTCAAGATACAGTTCCAAGTCCTTATCCAGAAGGGGTTCGCCCAGGGGTGCGCCCAGCAGCGCGTGGGCATAGCGCTGAAAGCCCTGCTCCACCGCGCCCACATAGCGTTCGGCAAAGGCGTCCTTGGCTGTCTCCAGGAAGGAAAGGGCCTGCTCCAGGAGTTCCACATTTTTTGCAGTCTGCTTTTGCGCTTCCTTGCACAGAGCAATCGAGTCCTCCAGCTCCGGGAGACTTTCCACCCGGCGGCGTAGCGCGTCGCGCTCCTGGCGCAACACAGGCAGCTCGTTTTGCAGTGCTTCGGCTTCCCGTTGCAGCAGCTGCTCCGTCCGCTGGAGTTCCTCCAGCGCGGGCAGGGTTCCGGAATCCTCCTGGACCTGAAGCGTCTGCTCCGGGTACTCCGCGAGAAAGTCGGAAAGCCGATTCTTGGCCTCTTGCAGGCGCACCGCATACGCCGCGTGCAGTCTGGCAGCCTCGTCCGCCTGCTGTAGCAGCTGCTCCGGCGTCGCCCCGCTGAGCGCATAGCGGCGGAAAAAGGCGATCAGCTCCTTTTTTGTCTCGCTTTGGGTGGCTTGCGCGGCCTCCAGCTCCTTTCGGTACTGCTGGAAGCGCAAAGCGGCTGCTTGATAATCGTGGAAGCGCTTGCGAAGCTTTTGCATGCAGACGGCGAAGGGCTCGGATCCGGACCAGGCCCCGTAGCGCGTGAGGGTCGTCCGGATGGCGTCGGCCAGCGCTTCGGCCCGATCCTGCAGATCGCGCTTTCCCTGCATCATGTGCTGTTTTTTATCGGATAACTGTTGAAACTCTCGGGCTTCGGCGTCCAGGGCCTATAGCCCGGCGCGGAGCCCGAGCTGTTGCTCCGGGCCATAGTTTGCCAGGAATCGCGCCAGAAGCGCCCGCCCGTCTGTGATTTCCTGTGCCAACTGCTGGCATTGGGCCTCCTGCTGGGCGCGTTGCTTCCGCAAATGGAGATAGTCGTTGTGCTTGCGCATCAAGTCGCTTGGAAATCCGTCCCAATAGGGGCGGCCCGGATAATACCGGGTGAACAGACGGAGCAGCGCGTCCCGCCTGCTTTGGATGGCCTGTGCAATCTGGTCGGCCTCCCGGGCCTGGGCCTCCTGCTTGCTTTTCAAAGAGAGATAGCGTTCCCGCTCCAATGTCAAACGCGTTAGCGTTTCATCCGGCTGGCCCACATCCCGGTAGAAGCGCAAGAGAAAAGCTGTCAAATCGCGCTGCCTGCTGTCGAGCTCCCGGTTTTCCGCTTCCGTGATGGCGCTCCCGGTCACGGCGACTCCGTGGGCCTGCTCTACGGCTTTCATCCGCAACCAGAAGCCGCACAGCAAGCCGCTAAGCCCCAGTCCCAGCAAGACCGCGCCGAGGGAGCTCATCTGCAAGACGAACAAAACGATGCCTGCCAGCGCCAGCAGTACGCCGAGCAGGACGCAAATGGCCGGAGTTCTGGATGCGGCAGAGCTTGCGGCGCTGCCCTCCGCCTGGATCAGGGCGGTTTTTTTATTTTGAATGCCGTTCAGCTCCGCGATCCGGCGGAAGGACTGCCGCTGCTGCCGGATCTCGTCCGTGCCGGGCACGCCGCTTGCGAAGCTGTGCGATAGGGCCTCCCAGTCGGCAGCCTCAGCCGGAGAGAAGGCAAGGGCTCGTTTGCGTTCCTCCAATCCGACGATCTCCTGCTGCATGGTCTCACAGGCCGCGATCTGCTCATTGCTGGGCTCCCCTGCCCGGAACATTGCTTCCAGCGCCGCATAATCGGGCTGAGGCTCCAGCTGCTTTTGCAGCGCGTCCAGCTGCAGCTCTGCGGCCTTAAGGCTGTCGGCCTGCTCCATGCAGCGCTGCAGGGCCTCCCGGGAAGGGAGGCCTGCCTGGAAGCGCTGAGAAAGCTGTTCCAGACGGCGCAATTCCTCCGGAAGCATCTGGGCGTGCAGCCGGGCGGACAGTTGTTCATATTCGTCGCTGTAGCCTTGACAGGCCTCCAGATCTCGCTGCACGGCCTCCGGGTCTGAAAACAGCGGGGCTTCGGCCTCCACGGAGCACCTGTCCGCCTCTGCAGGCGGCAGGCTTTCCAGCTTGCGCGCGGCCTGGCTCCAAAGCGTGAGGCATTCCCGCTGGCGGTTGATCTCTTCCATGCTGGGAAACCCGGCGGGATAGGCTGCTTCGAGAGCGCGAAGCTTGCCCTCACAGATCTCCGCATCCTGCTGCAGGCTGCGGTATTGCTTTTGACGGCTCTGCAGAACTTCTTGCACAGAGGCAGCCTGGATCTGGCCGCGCAACTTCCGGATCTCGCCCGTTTTCTGATCCAGCAAGGCGTTTTTTTCATCAATTTCTGCTTCCAGCTGGGCCAGCCTGTCCTGCTTTTCCTCCGCCTCGAAGGCCTCCGCCTCCAGGCGGGCGATCTGCTCCGCCCGGGCCTGCAGCTCGCCCCGATTTCCACGGGGGGAAGACAGCTCGTTGCGGCGCTGCTTCAGCCTTGCCACTGCCGTATCATAGTTGTTCAAGTCGTCGGTGCTGTCCACCAGATTGCTGAGCCTGGCCCGGATGGAGCCGTTGGAGAAGCCCGCGTGGTCGGCGGCGGAGAGAAACAAGGTCCGGGCAAAGGCCTCCGCGTCCAGTTGAAACAGTTCTTCTCCAATCTTGTCGGAGAATTTGTCGCTGGCGCACCGCCTTGTCACATCCCAGAGCGCAAAGCGGTCCTTGGAAGCGCTTGCGCCGAATTGCCGCGTGATGCGGTAAACGCTCCCGCCCTGTTCAAATTCCAGCCAGCCGCCGTAGCTTCCGCCCTGCCAGGGTGCGTAGCGGCGGCGTTCGTTTTCCACGATATTTCTCGCGCCTGTGCGGGGAAAACCGTAAAACATCGCCTTGAGGAAGGCGGCCAGGGTGGTCTTTCCGAAGCCGTTCGGCGCGTGGATGATATTGAGACCGTCTGAAAACGCATAGCTGAACGCGGAGAGCGTGCCAAAATTGTCGATTTTGCATCGGATCAACTTCATAATGGAATATCCTCCCCTGTGAGCGCTGCAATTCCCACGCGAATCACAGCCGCCTTGTCTGCCTCCGGCAGTTCGCTGGCCAGCACCTGCCGGATGAAAGCCCCCTTCAGGGAAACATCGTTTTTGTAGTCGCGTGGCTCCAGGGCAAGTCTGCTTTCATCCTTGATCTTAGAGAAGAAAAACCTGGATCGAAGCATTTTTTCCAGATATGGGATCGCAAGATCGGAAGTCGGGTCACCGGCCCCGGTCAAAACGAACTCCACCATATCCTCCCCGCGAATCCCGGCGGTCTGAGCTTCCATCTCCTTCAATACCTCCGGATTTTTGGATCGCCCGGTGATGTCGACCGGGACCCGAAACAGCTGCCGGCAGGCGAAAGGAACGAATTGAGCGTCCAGACGGCCATGCTTCGTTTCCAGCAAAACAAAGCCCTTTTCCCCGCATTCATCAAAGCCCCGGCCTTCCAGGCAGCCAGGATAGCAATAGACGCCGGTAGCGTCCAATTGCTCCAGGTGATAGCTGTGGAGATGTCCTAAGGCCAGGTAGTGAATGCCCCGATTTCGAAGCAGCGTGGCGTTCACTTGGTCTATGCCGCAACGCGTGCTGATCTGGCCGTGCAGGGTGACGATATGGAGCCTGTCCGGGACGGACGGAAGGCTGTCATACAGAGCTTCCGCGTTGTCCCCGGTCATTTCTATGCCGGAAATCGCAACTTCGCCATAGTCAAAAGTCTCCCACCGGGTGGGAAAGCGCTTCAAGTTGGCGGGAAGCGCGTGGTCCGAAAAGGCGTGCGTGGCGTTGTCGTGGTTGCCCGGCAGATAGAGATAGTCGGTATCCGGCGTGTCCCGGATGGCTTCCAGTACTTCGTCCACGGTGCGGGCCTTGACGCGCTCACCGTCGAACAGGTCTCCCGCGATCAGCACGACCCGGACCTGCTGCTCCCGGGCGTAGCGCGTGAGCCGTAGAAAGCTGTGGATCAGCTCCGCGTTGCGGAGCCGCGCCTGTTCTTTTGTCATATGTGTGCGCAAGGGGGAATCCAGATGCAGGTCGGCACAGTGGATCAGCTTCATCTTCGCGTACCTCCGTAAAGCAATTCGACACATGCTCCCATTATAATTCCTCCCCCGGCGGATTGCAAGACCCGCAGACGGTCTTCCTGCTGCAGCCAGCCGGAGCGTTTTGCGGCGGCAAGGGCAGGAAATCTTTTGTTTTTTGCAAAAACAGTTGACTTTTGTTGCCAATAATGATACTATTGCCATGTAAGAACAAAAAACAGCGAAATACTTGTTGCTATTAGTAACATATGCAAGGAGGATCCTCATGAAACAATTAGCGCGTAAACTTCTCGCCGATGTGGTGGTGTCCCATCGCAACGCGAAGAAAATGACCCAGGCCCAGCTGGCAGAGCAGACCGGCATCAACCGCACCCTCATCTCCAGACTGGAGTCCCAGGACTATGTGCCCTCCGTCGACCAGCTCCTGGCGCTTTCCGAGGTGCTGGCCTTCGAGCCCGCCTCGCTGTTTGTAGACCCCGAGGCGACTGCCTCCATCCCTCTGGAGCGGCAGTACAAGATCGCAGTTGCCGGAACCGGCTATGTCGGCCTGTCCCTCGCCGTGCTGCTGTCCCAGCACAACCAGGTCACCGCTGTGGACATCGTGCCCGAAAAAGTCGAGAAGCTGAACAACTACATCTCCCCCATCCAGGACGAGTACATTGAGAAATATCTCGCGGAAGCCAAGGAAGGCAGCCGGACCCTGCATTTGACGGCCACCCTGGACGGCGCTGCCGCCTATGCGGACGCCGACTATATCATCGTCGCCGCCCCGACGAACTACGACCCGAAGCAGAACTTCTTCGACTGCTCCGCCGTGGAGAGCGTGCTGGCGCTGATCAAAGAGACGACGGCCAAGCGTACGGTCAAGCCCACCGTCGTGATCAAGTCCACCATCCCCGTTGGCTATACTGTCTCCATCCGTGAGAAGATGGGCATGGACAATATCATCTTCAGCCCCGAATTTCTGCGCGAATCCAAGGCCCTGTACGACAACCTCTACCCCAGCCGCATCATCGTGAGCTGTGACAAGGACACGGAGGCCGCTGCCCGCGTCTTCGCCGGTCTGCTGCAGCAGGGCGCCATCAAGAGCCCTGTGGAGACCCTGTTCATGGGCTATACCGAAGCCGAGGCGACCAAGCTCTTTGTCAACACCTATCTGGCCTTGCGCGTGTCCTACTTCAACGAGCTCGACACCTATGCAGAGGTGAAAAATCTGAATACCGCCCAGATCATCAAGGGCGTCTGCCTGGATCCGCGTGTCGGAGATTATTACAACAACCCGTCCTTCGGCTACGGCGGTTACTGCCTGCCGAAGGACACCAAGCAGCTGCTGGCCAACTACAGCAATGTCCCCCAGAATATGATGACCGCCATCGTCGAGAGCAACCGGACGAGAAAGGACTTCATCGCCGACCGCGTGATGGACATTGCAGGCACCTACAGCAACAGTGAGGCTTTCTCCAGCGACAGAGAAAACCAGCAGAAGGAGATCGTGGTCGGTGTGTACCGGCTCACCATGAAATCCAACAGCGACAACTTCCGCCAGAGCTCCATCCAGGGCGTCATGAAGCGGATCAAGGCCAAGGGCGCCACCGTCGTCATCTATGAGCCGACCCTGGAGGATGGCTCCACCTTCTTCGGCAGCCAAATCGTGAATGATCTGAAGAAGTTCAAGAAGATCTGTGGCTGCATCATCGCCAACCGCTATGATTCCGCCCTGGACGATGTGGAAGAAAAGGTCTACACCAGAGACCTGTTCCGGAGGGATTGAGCTTGAAACAGAAGATCGAACTGAACGGAAAGACCATTCTGGTCACTGGCTCCCCCGGCTTTATCGGGGCCAATCTGGTGTTGCGCCTGCTCCGCGAACTGCAAAGCGGAACGGTCATCAGCCTGGATAACATGAACGACTACTATGACCCGGCCTTGAAGGAGTACCGCCTGCAGCAGATCGAACAGGCAGCGGCGCAATCGCCGGTGCGGCATGTCTTTGTCCGCGGCTCCATTGCGGATCGGGCGCTGGTGGAGCGCGTCTTTACACAGTACGAGCCTGCCGTTGTGGTCAATCTGGCGGCCCAGGCTGGCGTGCGATACAGCATCGACCACCCGGATGTATACATAGAATCCAACCTCATCGGTTTCTATCACATCCTGGAGGCCTGCCGGAACCACCCGGTAGAGCACCTGGTCTATGCCTCCTCCTCCTCGGTCTATGGCGGCAACAAAAAAGTCCCCTTCTCGACGGACGACAAAGTGGACAATCCCGTGTCCCTCTACGCCGCCACCAAGAAGAGCAACGAGCTGCTTGCGCACAGCTATTCGAAGCTTTACAACATTCCCTCTACCGGGCTTCGTTTCTTTACCGTCTACGGCCCTGCGGGACGGCCCGACATGTTTTACTTCTCAGCCACCAAAACCCTCTCAGCCGGCGGCACCATCAAAATCTTTAACTACGGCAACTGCAAGCGGGACTTCACCTATGTAGACGACATCGTGGAAGGGATCGTCCGCGTGATGCAGGGTGCGCCTCAGAAGCAGACCGGGGAAGACGGACTGCCCCTGCCGCCCTATGCGGTCTATAACATCGGCGGCGGCACACCGGAGAATTTGCTGGACTATGTTTCCACCCTGCAGGAAGAACTGGTCCGGGCCGGCGTGCTTCCTCCGGAGTATGACTTTGCAGCCCACCGCCAGCTGGTCGGGATGCAGCCGGGGGATGTTCCGGTCACCTATGCCGACAGCACGGGTCTGGAGCGAGACTACGGCTTTACCCCCAAAATCGGCATCCGCGAGGGTCTTCGCCGCTTCGCGGAATGGTATCACGAATACTACCAATAACCAGATCGTGTTCGTTGCAATTTGAGGATCTGGTTGAAAACAAACGCATGTTGCGTGATTCGCACCGGGCAATCGGAGACGCGGGGAGTGACCAGAGACCAGTCACCAGGGATTATAGGCAGCAGGCATTAGGCAATAGGCAATAGGGAACGCGTAGGGGCGGCCATTAAACTGTACCCATGAAAATGGACACGCAGACTTTAGGTATGTCCCCGGATAGAGACGGGGAAAAAGTACCAAAAGATGGAAGACCCTGTTGTGTGGACACTTTCATAGGGAATACTTTTGTGGTAAAATGTATCCATCAAGCAAGGACAGGAAAGGTGGATACAAGATGAAAACCAAGCTAAC
>JAFOKO010000049.1 GCA_017419715.1 Oscillospiraceae bacterium
CCCCGAGCGTCCCGACAATGTAAGGACGGCACCCTGCCGTCCGCCCTCCGTCGAACGAAAGCATTACCCCACAGCACGACGGAAGGCATTGTGTAGCCGGAGCGCCCCTCATCCGTCACCGGGCTTCCGTGAGACGCCCGGTGCCACCTTCCCCCGAGGGGGAAGGCAAGGGACGGGAGTACGGATTCTTCGCTACGCTCAGAATGACAGGCGGAGAAATGCATTCCGTGGCGCACAATGTGCGCTGCTGAACCCTGTTCCCCACGCCCCCCGCGTCTCCTATTGCTTGATGCCTATTGCCTATCCCACGATTGCCCCCCCGCGTCCCCTGGTGACTGGTGACTGCTCACTATAGAAGCGTTTTTCACTGCCTCACGGTGTACAAAAAACTGTCTTTTTTGCAACCAAGTCCGGAAGAATCCGTCTATAATAGTGAAGGGCCTTCAAGAAGGAGTTGAAACAATGGACGATCAAACAATCATTGGTCTGTTTTTTGCGCGGGACGAGGAAGCACTCTCCCAGGTGGAGCAGAAATACGGCAGCTATTGCGGTACCATAGCCCGGAATATTCTGCACAACGAGGAGGACGCCGAGGAATGCCTCTCCGACGCATGGCTTGCGGTTTGGAATAGCATTCCGCCCAATCAGCCCAGGAACCTGGCTTCGTTCCTGGCGCGGATCGTCCGCACCAAGGCCATTGACCGCTGGCGGAGCGACCGTGCCGCCAAACGGGGCGGCGATCAGCTTCAGATCGCGCTGGAGGAGCTTTTGGACTGTGCGGACGATGGCGACAGCGCGGAGGAAACCGTCATGTGCGGAGAATTGGAAACCGCCATCAACGCCTTCCTTTGCCAGCTGCCCGATACGGAACGCAATGTTTTCCTATGCCGGTATTGGTATTTCGACGGGATCAGCTACATCAGCAGCCAGTTCGGCTTCCGCGCAGGCAAGGTCAAGTCCATGCTTCACCGTACCAGAAAAAAACTGCAAAAGTATCTAAAGGAGGAAGGATTCTTATGAAAACAAAGGAGCTTGTTGCTGCATTGAATCTGGCAGATGAAGAGTTCGTCAAACAGGCGGGAATCGCCGGCGGGCATCTTTCGAGCCAGGACGAAGTAGGAAATACGCCCCGAATCAGAATGGAAAAAGTAAGCCAAAGCTTTCGGCAGGAGACCGCGAAGCAGCGGCACATCAAGCAGGGCCTGGCGCTGGCTGCCTGCCTTGCGCTGGCTGCCGTCTCCTGCGGGGCATGGCTGCTGCTGGACGGCAAGCTCGGTGCGCGGAACTCGAACGGAGGGACAGCTGTCGGAAGCTCCGCCTCGCAGTGTATGGTCGCTTCGACGGAAGCGGCACAGACAAGCGGGATTGATTTCAACGAGAATATCACGATCCTGTTTTGCGGAGAAAGCGCTCGTTGCGGCCTCGGCGAATCGCCGGAGAACGCAGTCGGAACGCTGTACAAAAACACCGACTTCGTTAGAGATTTTAATTCGCATCAGATTTATCTTGAGCGCGTGGAGAACGAGGAGGCTCAGCAGCTCCTGGCAGACGGCGCAAGCGGAGCATTCGGCTTACAGCGGGGCTTAGGCTTGGAACTGGCCGCGCTGGCTGAACGGGAGCCGGAGCGTGTCTGCATTATCAGTACGATCTTTCGCGGCAAAAAAAGCATCAATACGCCCGAGCAGAGAAAAATCCAGTACTTTTTTGTGCTCCGCAACGAAGAAGGCTTCTGGAAGGTCTTTGATGCCGGCTATCCAGAGGATTATGAGATTCCACAGCCGTCCGAGGAAGCGATAGAAGCCATGTGCAGAACCTTGGAGCAGCTGAAGCTGCAGCCGAGCTCCAATCCCCAGGAAATGATTACTGATGCAGCGGACAACGCGGAAGCGTACTACTGCATAAGCCTCGGAGGCGACGACAGATTCTTCTCTGAAAAGATAGATGTATCCGATATGGTTGAGGATCTGTTCCTGCAGAACGGACGCCATGCGGAAATTCTGGAAAAGCTGAAGCAGGATCCCGAAAACTTCATGTTCGTCGACGCGGAATTTATGTTTGTGCAGGAAGACGGTGCGGATGACATTCTCATTGTTGAGACCTTCTTCTTTGCTCGCAACGAGGACGGCCTGTGGGAGCTTCTGGACGCCACGGTTCCGAAGCTGGGCTGAGCCCTTCAGACTTCAAAGCACAAGCAATTCGGGGAAATGAGGAACTGTCCAATTATCCCAGCGTAACCGTATCACAGGAGCTGAAGTTCTCTGTCCCGGCAGCGGGACAGCTGATGCTCGTGGAAGTGAGCGACATGAAGCTGGTCACAGCGGAATGAATCTATCACTGCAACAAAAAATGGCGCGCTGCAGGCTTTGCAGCGCGCCATAGACTTAATGCCTGGCAGTATCGACGAGCTCACACAGAGATTCATAGCTGAGCGCGCCGACGCGGTTATAGGTGACAATGCCGTCGGCATCAACGATGATGGTCTGGGGCAACACGGTGGACGCGCCCAGAAGCTCGCACAGCTTGCCGTCCTCATCCACAGCGAAGGGGATCTTGTAGTCAAACGAATCCAGATACGCTTTGACATCTGAGGTGACGGGAGGCGCATGCAGCGCCAGCACGGCCACATCGCTCCGCTCGGCCTGCAGGCGGTCAAAATTGGGCAGCTCCTTCACGCAGGGCGTGCACCAGGTCGCCCAGAGATTGATGACCACCACCTTACCGCGCTGGTCGGAGAGCGTAAAGCTTTCGCCGTCCACGCTGGTTACGGAGAAGTCCGGCAGGCATTCGCCCACTTGCGCGCCGCTGACAGCGGCCTTTTTCTCCGGCAGATTGGCAATCACCAGGACGACCGCCAGCAGTACCAGCGCCAGGCCCCAAGCCAGCTTTTTGATCATCCGGCTCAAGACTTCGTCCCCCTTTCCGGCAGCGATGGCCCGTGCAGGACGATTTTGCCGGCCCGGAACGAGATCGCCTTGGTGGGACATACATGGATGCAAGTGCCGCAATGGATGCACTCCCGGTCGCCCACGGCGTGGATATCCATTTTGCAGACCCGGACGCAGGCACCGCAATCGGTGCAGAGCGTTTTGTCCACCTTGATGCCAAGCAGGGCGAGCTTCGCCAGCAGGCTATAGAGCGCACCCAGCGGGCAGATAAAGCGGCAGAAGGCGCGGTACACAAACACACATGCGGTGAGTACCATGACCAGTACCGTAAGCTTCCAGCGGAACAGATGCCCGGTCAATTCGCGCAGCGCGTCGTTGCCCGGGTGGAGCAGCAGCATCACGGCGCCCTCCAGGGTTCCGGCGGGGCAGATGTATTTGCAGAATCCCGGCAGGGGCAACTTTTGCAGGGCGTAATACGCCGGGATCGCCAATGCGAACAGAACTAAAATGCCGTATTTGGCGTAGCTCAGCTTGCGGGTGAGCGGGCTTTTTTTCAGCTTTTTGCTGGGGATCTTGTGGATCAGCTCCTGGATAAGACCGAAGGGACACAAGAAGCCGCAAATGACCCGGCCCAACAGCAGGCCGAACAGCAAGAGCAAGCCGACGACATAGAAGGCCGGACGGTCGGCGGAGGCCGCAACCGCGTTTTGCAGGGAGCCCAGGGGGCAGGCAAAGCTTGCCCCCGGGCAGGAATAGCAGTTGAGGCCCGGCGCACAGACTGTTTTCAGAGAGCCGGTGTAGATCTTTCCCTCAGCAAAGCCCCGGAGGTGGGCGTTATAGAGCAATGCCGAATAGAGCTGAATGAGCCGCCGATTCATGGACGGTTTTCTTTTTTTAGCCAAGGCCGATACACTCCGAACAGATCTTCACAGCCTTGGCCAGTACATCGCGGGCGCCGCCGTTCAGCACGCCCAATACGACCAGCAGAATGCCAACGCAGAACAGCACCGCCCACAGTGCCTGTCTGTGTGTCATCCTTCCTCGGCCTCAGTTGCAGCCGTCGTAGCAGTTTCGGCGGTCTCAGCGGTCTCAGCGGTCTCGCCGGATTCGGCAGTCTCATTTTCCGGGATCAGTCCGACCCAGATGATCTGAGCGTAGGGCTCGGTGTAGCATTCGGTGTCGCCGTCGACCTTCTTGCCTTCCGGAACGCCGATGACCTGCACATGGTAGCGGCCGGGAGCGCCCTTGAAGTAAGCGCAGCCTTCCTCATCGGTGACCACGGGGGTGCACATGGTATCGGTGCAGAAGTTGACCGTGACGCCGGCAGCGCCTTCGTATTCCTCGTCGTAGGCGTAGACGGTGTAGGTGCACATGTTGGGGTCGTAGTTTTCGCCGCTGTACTCGTCAAACAGATCCAGGAAATCCTGGACGGATTCCATAGCGCCGACTTCCACAGCGGCGATACGGCCGGTGGAATCCACAACGATCGTGGTGGGGATGCCTTCCGTGACAAAGTCTCTCAGATTGGTGCCCTCGGTGTGGCCGACGGGGAAAGTGATGCCTTTTTCCGTGACATAATCCTGCAGGACCTCATCGGTGTCGTCGGGCTCGATGGAGAGCGCGACCACGGCCACGCGATCGGAGCACTGCTTGTAGGCCTCTTCCAGGAAGGGGAACTCCATGCCGCAGGGGCCGCACCAGGTGGCGAAGATGTTGACCAGGACCAGCTCGTGGTCCTTCAGTGCCTCGGAGAGGGTGAAGGTGCCGCCGTCGATGGTCGTGACACTGAAGTCTTCCATCATGATAACATCGGGCAGCGCTTCCGTTGCTTCCGTGGTGGCCTGCTCGGCAGTGGTGGCCTGCTCTGTGGTGGTCTGCTGTGCTGCAGCGGTGGTCTGTGCTTCCGCGGTGTTCTGTGTGGCAGCGTCTGTCTTGGGTGCGGTTGTTTCGGTGGTGGAAGATGTGCAGCCGGCCACACAGGCAAGCAGCATCATCAAGCAGAGAAATAGGGCAATGCGTTTCATTTTTATACCTCCATTATTGCCTTCCTGATTTTAGTGAAAGGCGAAATCTTGTGTATTATAGCAGAGATATCCATATTTGACAAGCCGTTTTTTTATGAAAATTCAAAATCCAATGGAAACGGGCTCAGACCAACAGCTTGCCCTGGTGCGACGCGAGCCCGACGGTCACGGTAAGTCCGGCGGTGAATTCCAGGCTGTCTGCTTCCATACCGTCGGAGAAGATCACGCCGTTTTCCGGCATCTGGGAGACGATCTGCAGTGTTTTTTCCCTGGTGACGCGGCCAAATACCAGATCTGCCTTGGTTGCGCGGCTGGGATAGGGCTCCCGCACCGCGAAAAAGAGGTAGTCCGCATCCCAGGGAAAGGCAGCGGTTTCCGGCAGATATTCTCCCTTCCCATAAAAACGGTTGACGCCGGCCGCCCCGGCCAGAACGCTTCTCAGCCAGCCGGTGGAGCCCAGCCCGGTGGAGACGATGACGCCGCTGGAGGATTGGTTTTCCGACACCGACCCGCTGTGCAGGGTATAACGGGCCGAAGTGTGCGTGCGCTGCCCGATAAAGATGTCGTTGACCCCGTAGAGCAGCTGCCCGTCGCTGAGGCTGGCCTTGGCCAGCGTGATGGCGCGGCTGGGTCTGGTGCCTTTGATCGCTTCCGGCAGCAGCAGCGGCAGATCCCGGGGGGAGAAGGGGAGCAGGACGCCGTCCCAGCGCTCCGGCTCCGGGTTGACGCCGATCAGTGCCTGCCCCTGCAGATACTTCATCACATTTGCGATCAGCCCGTCCCGGCCTACACAGACCACCAGATCCTCCGGCCCGAAGAGAAAACGGGACACATATTTCCGCTCCAGGACCTGAACTCTGCCGAACTGTTCCATGGCCTGCCTTGCCGCCGCCACGGCGGCGCGGTAGCGCTCATGCTCCTGCCGGTAATCCCCGTAGTCCGCGCCGTGATGCTCCAAATAGAATTTCACCTGGCCTTCGGTGTTGTAGCGGTAAATCAGCTCCTCCAGCCGGGTGGGCTGGGTCACCAAAATCAGCTTTCGATCCATAGCCCCGTCCTCCTTTGCTTTACTCGGCCTTCTTTCCAAGGCTTTCCAGCAGATCCGGCGTGATGTTGAGCGTGCCGATCTTGTTGCCGGCGGCCAGCTTCTCGAAGGCCCGGGCGATCAGCTTGTTGGGATCCATATCCATCGTCGCCAGCGCGATCAGCACATCCGCGCTCAGCGTATTGTAGGCCTCCATGACGCTTCGAATGCGATAGGCTTCCGCGTCGGCGTCCTTCCTGGCATTCTCCAGCCGAAGCTCGGCCAGGGTGCGCCTTTTCTCCTCCAGGGCGATCTCTCCGTCGAGGATAAGGTGCTTTTGCTCCAGCTCGCTGCCAACGCGGGCCTTTTCCATGGCAAGCTCTCCGTCCTGCTGCAGGCGGGCGCGCTCCAGCTTTCCGGCGGCATCCATGCGCTGGAGCTCATTTTCCTGTTCGATCACCATGCGCTTGGTCTGCAGCTCGTTTTCCTGGATCACGCGCTTGCGCTCCACCACGGTGCTTTCTGTCTGCAGCTCGTTTTCCTTGATGTGCCGCTCCTGCTCGATGGAGGCGTTCCGGCGGGCATAAAGCGCGTCGTCTGCCTGCTGCAAGATCTGCTCTCTGGTCCCGGCCTCCAGGGCGCGGGAGGTGTCGTTGGCAGCGGCAATATTCAGCACGGTAAAGCCGGTGACGGCAATGCCCATCTGCTGCAGTTGCGGCTCAGCCTGCAGATCTGCAAGTACCTCTGTCGCCAGCTGGCGGCTGGCGGCCAGGGCCTTAGTGAGCGTCATGGCGTTCATGCGGCTCTTGACCAGGACCTCCGCGAGATTGATGATGCGCTTGGAGGCCTTCGGGATCGGGTTTTCCAGATAGGCATGGGATCTCAAATTCACCGTAAAGTCCAGCGCGGAGGCGGCTTTTTCAAAATCCGAGAAGCGGAAGCTCAGCTGCCCCTGCACGCTTGCCGTCTGATAATCGCTCGTCACCTGGGAAAACATGAAATCCGCGTCGATGCCGGTGAGCGGGATGGCGCAAAGGGAAGTGTTGCGGGCCAAGCAGTGGAAGGATAAGCCGTTGCCCTTTTGCACCAGCTTGCCGTTGCGATAGCGGAGCACATACTCTGCGGGTCCAAATTTGATATACATTGAAATTACCTCCTTCTTGCTGGGGTATCGTTACTTCTTTTCATATAAGACCGCCGGACGGTGCCCGGCGCCCTCGGTGGTCTCGTCGGTTGCGACGACATACTCTGAGATCTTTCGCCTGAAATTTGCCGGGAGTACGGAGACATTCATCACGGTCTCCTGAACGCGCTGCAGCTCGGTCAAGGTGAAGCGTTTCGGAAGAAAGTCGAAAATCACCTCAAATTCCTTCGCGCTCTCCCGCAGGGCACAGAGGGCTTCCGCGATCATGGCCGCGTGGTCAAAGGCCAGAGCGCCGCTGTCCAGAATTGCAAAGCTGCTTCGGCCAAATCTGCTTTGCAGAAGCTTCAGCCTGGCGCAGATCAGCGTCTGGCCGTTTTGCAGGCGCAGGCTGCAGCTCCCGTCTGCAGCTTCGTCGAAGCGGACGGAGAACCAGGCGGCTTCCGCCGCGTCGTCGCCGCCCACCGGAAGACGGTCCTCGTCCGGGATCACCGAGGCAAACAGCTCGGAGACGACCCAGCCTCTGGGATCTCTGCCGGGCTTGCTGTAGCTGCCGATGGGCATCAGTGCGCTGGGCTGCACCCCGGTCTCTTCCGCCACCTCCCGCAGGGCACAGGCTTCCACGCTTTCCTCGCGCTGTACAAAGCCCCCGGGGAGGGCCCAGCAGTCCCGGAACGGATGCTGGCCCCGCCGTACCAGCAGGAGGGAGAGCTCCCGGCTCGGCTCGTGCCGGTAGCTGTCCGGCGCAAAGCGGTGGATCGCAAAAATGGCAATGTCCGCCGTCAAGGACGGTCGATCGTATTTGGTGATGTCGTAAGACTGCAGGAATTCCTGTTCGTTCATCAGACGGGCTCCTCTCTTATTTCTGTTTAGATAATATCACAATGATAATAAGATGTCAAGTGTTTTTTTGCTGATTTTGCAGAGAAAAGCATTGCTTGCCCGCCTGTGTCCGAACCGACGATTCCCCGCCTGTCATTCTGAGCGAAGCGAAGAATGACAGGCGGGGAAACACCCGTCGGGGCCGGGTTCCCGGTCCCACCGCACCCGGTAGGGGCGGCCTTTGGCCGCCCGCGCCCCGCACTGCACCTC
>JAFOKO010000050.1 GCA_017419715.1 Oscillospiraceae bacterium
CCCCTCATCCGTCACGGCTACGCCGTGCCACCTTCCCCCGAGGGGGAAGGCAGTGCGAAACCGCAACGCCTCTCATCCTACCTTCCCCCGAGGGGGAAGGCAGTGCGAAACCGCAACGCCTCTCATCCGTCACCGGGCCTCTGCGAGACGCTCGATGCCACCAGCACGGAAGGATGCCAGTTGCGCCAGCATAGCTGTCGCACTGGCGATAATACCCACAACAGTCCCTCGGACTGTTGTGGCCCCCGAGGGGAAATGATTCTTTAAATATATTTTTTAAGATACATATACTTGACTTTTCTCCCGAATTGTGGTATAACAAGGATACCAAAATTAGGTGACTGGTGACTGGTCACTAGTCCCCAATCCAAACATGCTGTAGCCTTTTCAAGGAGTGAGCGAAATGACTGTACGCGAGGCGATTGAACAGCGAGAGCGGGAGACCCTTGCCCCTTATGCCGCGTTGGCGGCGGAAAGCAAGGGCCGCGGACGGCCGGAGCTGGAGCGGGACGACCGCACTTGCTACCAGCGGGACGCGGATCGGATCTTACATAGCCGGAGTTTTCGCCGTCTGATGCACAAGACCCAGGTGTTTCTGCAGCCCGAGGGCGACCACTACCGCACCCGCATGACCCACACGCTGGAGGTCGCCCGAATTGCCCGGACGATTGCCCGGGCCTTGCGCTTGAACGAGGATCTCACGGAAGCTGCCGCCATGGGCCACGATCTGGGCCATACGCCCTTCGGTCACGCCGGAGAGCAGGCGCTGAGCGAGGTCATGGGGACGCCCTTCCACCACAATGTGCAGTCGTTGCGGGTGGTGGACAAACTGGAAAAGGACGGCCGGGGTCTGAATCTCACTTATGAGGTGCGCCGGGGCATACTCTGCCACAGCGGCCCGGATATTCCAGAGACCCTGGAGGGGCAAATCGTCCGCCTGTCGGATCGGATCGCCTATATCAATCACGACATCGACGATGCAATGCGGGCCGGGATCCTGAAAAATGAGGATATTCCCCGAAAGATCGCCGAAGTACTGGGGGAAAGCCACTCCGAACGGATCAATACCCTGGTTTCAGATGTGGTTCGCTGCTCTATGGACCAGCCTGTGATTGCCATGACGCCCACCGTGGAAGCCGCTATGCTGGACTTGCGGGCTTTTATGTTTGAACGAGTCTACCGCAACCCTGTGGCCAAGGGGGAAGAAGTCAAGGCCAGGCGTATTATTCAGGAATTGTACAAATACTATATCGCACATCCCGAGAAATTGCCTGCAGATTTTCTGCCCCAGCTGGACCTGGAGGGTATGCCCCGGATCGTATGCGACTATGTGGCGGGCATGACGGACAAGTATGCCGTCTATAAATTCGAGGAAATCTTCGTCCCCACCGGTTGGGGCATGCGATGACCCGAGTAGAATATGAGACATGACGCATCGGGGGAGGAGAGATGGTGTTACATTGTTACAAAGATACAGGGGTTTTAAGAATAAGAGAATAGAAAGATGAAAAAAGTGTTGTTACATGTGATGAGTAACATGTAACCGGCAATCTTGCCGGTTACCCAGAAAAGGTGGTGCTTTCCGTGGCTTTTCCGGCTGCTTTTATGGACGAGCTGATCGCCCGTAACCCGATCGACGAGGTGGTGGGCCAGTATGTGCAGCTCAAGCGGAGCGGTACGAACTATTTTGGCCTCTGCCCCTTCCATGGGGAGAAGACGCCTTCCTTTTCCGTGACGCCCAACAAGCAGATGTACTACTGCTTCGGCTGTCACAAGGGCGGCGGGGTCGTCAACTTTATTATGGAAATCGAGGGCCTGTCCTATCCGGACGCGGTGCGCTTTTTGGCCAAGCGGGTCAACCTCGAGGTGCCCGAGGATGAACACTACCAGAGCCAATATAAGGAGCAGGAACGGCTCTGGCGGCTGTGCAAGGACGCGGCCCGCTTCTATCACGAACTGCTCAGAGCGGAGGCAGGAGCGGATGCCAGAGCCTACCTGCTGAAGCGAGGACTGGACTGGGCCACCGTGGTCAAGTTTGGCATAGGCTTTGCGCCCGACGATTTCCACTGTCTCCTGCCTGCCATGACGCAAAAGGGCTATACAGAACAGGAATTGATCGCCGCCAATCTGGCGGCTGTCTCCCAGAAAAACAGCCAGAATATCTATGACCGCTTCCGAAACCGGATCATGTTCCCCCAGATTGACTTGCGGGGCAATGTGATCGGTTTTGCGGGCCGCGCCCTGGACAAGGATGCCAAGGCCAAGTATATCAACCCCACGGAAACGCTGATCTTCTCCAAACGGAAGTTCCTCTACGCCATGAACCTGGCGAAGAAGTCCAAGCGGCCCTATATCATCCTGTGCGAGGGGCCGATGGACGCCATCGCCTGTCACCAGTTCGGCTTTGACTGTGCCGTGGCCTCCCAGGGTACCGCGCTGACGGAGGAACAGGTCAATCAGATCAGCAAATTTACCGACCAGGTCATTATGACCTACGACAACGACGCCGCCGGGCAGAACGCCACTCAGCGTGCCATTCAGATGTTCAGCCGGGCAGGGGTCAAGGTGAAAATCCTGCAGCTCCACGACGCCAAAGACGCCGATGAATTCCTGCACAAATTCGGGGCGGACCCCTTCGATGTACTGCTCCAGGGCTCCGAAAACCAGGCGGACTATCGGCTGCTCTCCCTGCAAAACCAGTTTGATTTGACCGAGGATGCCCAGAGAGTGGAGTTCACAGCCAAGGCGGCGGAGCTGATCGCGAGTTTTTCCAACGCTGTAGAGCGGGAAATCTACGCCGACCGCGCCGCCAAGGCCGCCGGGATCTCCAAAGACGCCATGCTGCTGGAAGCGGAAAAGGCCTTTCGAAAACGGATCGGGCGGGAAAAACGGCGGCGGGAGCGAGAAGACCTTTCTCCGGCAACGACAAGCCTGCCGGAGGACCGCCACTTGCGGGCGGAATACGCCAACACCCGCTCCGCTCGGGCGGAAGAGCAGGTCATCGGCCTGGCACTGGTGGATTCTTCCATGCTGGAGCTGGCCCCGGAACTGAACGGAAGCCTGTTTTCTGCGCCGTTTCTGGGCAGAGCCTACGACGCCATGCTTGCCCTGCACCGGCAGGGCTTGCAGGTTAGTCTGGCCGCTCTGCAGGACTTTACCCCCGAGGAGAGCGCCAGGCTGAGCGCCATCGCCCAGCGTTTCGACCGAGTCAACGGGGAACAGGCCTTCCGGGATTGCGTCGCCGTGATCCTGGAGGAGTACAAGAAACAGAATGCAGGCAATACCGACGAGGAATTGCTTTCTTTCGCCAAGGAAATGAAAAAGAATAAAGGATACGGAGGGAATTAAGATGGAACAGAACGAATTACTCCAGCAGAAGCTCAGAGCCCTGATCGAGACCGGAAAAAAAGAAGGAAAAATTACCTCCAAACAACTTTTGCAGACCCTGGACGCCATCGATGTGGACGACCGCCAGATCGAGCAGATCTATGACGCCCTGGAAAAAGCCGGCATTGAGATCGATGTGTCCGATGTGGCGGAGATCCTGGAGGCAGCGGACGATCTGCTTCCCACCGATTCTGAGCTGATGGACTTGGACGGGAAGTTCCCGGACGACCTGGACGACGCCGCGGCCTTTGCCGAGGAAACGGCCACTACCGATCCCGTGCGCATGTATCTGAAGGAGATCGGGAAGATCCCCCTGCTTTCCCCCGAGGAGGAGACGGAGCTTGCCATGCGCGTCTCCGAGGGCAACGAGGAAGCCAAAAAACGCATGGTGGAGGCCAACCTTCGCTTGGTGGTGTCCGTTGCCAAGCACTATCTGGGCCGGGGTATGCAGCTGCTGGACCTGGTGCAGGAGGGCAATATGGGGCTTCTGAAGGCTGTGGAGAAATTCGACTACACCAAGGGCTATAAGTTCTCCACCTATGCCACATGGTGGATCCGCCAGTCCATCACCCGGGCTGTGGCCGACCAGGCCAGAACCATCCGCATCCCGGTGCACATGGTCGAGACCATCAACCGGGTCTCCCGTACCTCCCGGGCCCTGGTGCAGGAGCTGGGGCGCGAGCCGACCTTAGCCGAAATCAGCGCCTATCTGCACCTTCCCGAGGATAAGATCGCCGAGGTCATGAAGATCGCCCAGGACCCCGTCTCCCTGGAGACGCCGGTGGGCGAGGAGGACGACAGCCATCTGGGCGATTTTATTCCGGATTCCGATGTGGCGGAGCCGGTGGAGTCCGCCTCCTTCAATATGCTTCGCCAGCAGCTGTCCGAGGTCATGCAGACCCTGAGCCCCAGAGAGTGCAAGGTCTTGCGTTTGCGCTTTGGCCTGGAGGACGGCCGCGCCCACACCTTGGAAGAGGTCGGCAAGGAATTTGATGTCACCCGCGAGCGCGTCCGCCAGATCGAGGCCAAGGCCCTGCGCAAGCTGCGCCACCCCTCGCGCTCCAAGATTTTGAAGGATTTTTTGAGCTGAGTTTTTGGGGGCTTGATGATGAAAAAGCTGTGGAAGCGGCTGCGCAATGTTGACCGTGTGGCGCTCCTTGCAATCGTTTTTCTGGGCACGCTGCTGCTGGTGAAGTATCTGATCGTCGGGGGCTGGATCCACAAGAATGAACCGATTTATCCCGCCTATATGAAGCATCCTGCGTCGATTTCCGAGCTTCGCAGCGACCTCGACGCCTGCGAGCAGACGAAGCAGATCATCGTCCCGGATCTGTCTGATCGGTTTCCGGACGGACTGTCCTTTGCGACCATGATGGACGGGAAAACCCGCGACGCAAAGCCGAACGGCTATTGCATCAAATGGGACGACGCGGAACTCGACGGGATCCAACTGCTTGAAATCGAGGGTTACGTCCGACCGGAGGGCTATCAGCTCTTCGGCGGAAGCTATCGGGAGCATCGGATCAAGCTGGAGAACCAGTCCGACGGATTCGGGAAGCTGTGGATTATCAGCGGCGATTTCTATTATACGGTCAGCGCTTCTTTTGACGCTTCGGAGCTGTCCGAAGCGGAGATCGAAGAACACAATGCAGCTTTAGAGATGTTCCTATATTCCATCGCCGATCAGATCATCGATGCGGCGGCTCCGTAGGGGGGAACGCGGACGGCAGGGCGCCGTCCCTGCGGCGATCGGCTATGAGCTATCGGCTGTTCCTCGCAAAAAATATCTTGACAAAGCGAAAAAAATCTGTATGATATATGATAGAAAACAGAGCGGCGAACGCTCTTGACTGAAATGGATCGTATGGGAGGGACAGAAATGCTGGAAAAGCTGATCGCGTATTTGTCCAAGGAGCTGGACATTCCCGCCGAGGATCTTGGCCGGGACACCACTTTTGAAAGCCTGCATCTGGATTCTCTGGACACCGTCGAAATGCTGATGGATTTGGAATCCGAGCTGGGCGTCGATCTGGAGCTGGAAGAAAAGGTCGCAACTCTGGGCGAGTTGGCTGATTTTATTGAGTCCAAGCTGGATTGACCGGAAGGGCGATCGCGCCCGCCGGACACGCAAAAGATTTTACTTGCAAAACCACGCATATTTGTGTACAATATAATACAGACTTGTCACGAGCGCACCGGCCTGTGACAAGGTCGCACTAGCCGGGGAGATAGCGGTGCCCTGTAACCTGCAATCCGCTACAGCAGGAGTGAATTCCTACACCCGGGCTTGCGTTGTGCTGCTGTCCGTATAAGTAGTGTTGAGGAGTCGGTCTCACGCAACGGAACCCCGTGAACCATGTCAGGCGGGGAACCGAGCAGCATTAAGCGGCAAGTTCCGTGTGCCGTGAGCCAGCCGTTTCTGAGCTGGCTGTCCGGGAAACGGGTATAACGCAAGTTCAAATGTAGGTGTGCGATCTTGTCATGGGCCGGTGCGCGTATCGCTGCAGGATGGGGGGTGTGCAGATGTACCAGGCATTATACCGTAAATATCGACCCCAGAGCTTTGACGATGTGGTGGGCCAGGGGAGCATCACCCAGATCCTTCGGACCCAGGTGTCTACGGGGAAGCTGAGCCATGCCTATCTGTTCACAGGCTCCCGC
>JAFOKO010000051.1 GCA_017419715.1 Oscillospiraceae bacterium
ACACAACAGTCCGGGGGACTGTTGTGGGTTTTATCGCCAGTGCGACAGCTATGCTGGCGCAACTGGCATCCTTCCGCGCTGGTGGCGCCGGGCGTCTCACGGAAGCCCGGTGACGGATGAGGGGCGTTCCGGCTGCGTACTGCCTCCCTGTCTGTCATTCTAAACAAAGAAAAAATCCGTACCCCCGTCCCGGGCATTCAGAACGAATGCCTGGGACGGGGGTAAATTTTGGCAAGCTGCGTGCAGGTTGCGGGCGGCCAATGGCCGCCCCTGCGGGTGCGGTGGGGGTGCGTTCGACGGAGGGCGGACGGCAGGGTGCCGTCCCTACATGGTCGGGAACGCGCGGGGCGTCGAGGACGCCGCCCCCTTCATTCCGCGTCTCCTATTGCCTATTTAACTATTGCCTAATGCCTATTGCCTGCTCACTGGTGACTGGTCTCAGGCACCTGCTCCGTTTCCTCCGGCTGGGCTGTGTCGAGCCGCTGGAGGCTGATCTCGTTGTTGGCGGTGTTGATGCTGATCTGGTAGGTCCCGGGTTGGGCGAAGACGATGTTGTTGTCGGGGTTGTTGTCCCCCAGGTCCAGGGCCAGCTCCTTGCCGACGGTGATCTGGGCATAGCCCTTGTCGTTCTCCCAGCTGCCCGGGCGAACGATGCGGCCGCTCAAGTCGTCCCCGGCGGGCAACTCCAGGGTCAAGGACTGGAGCTCTCCCTCCCCGGTGAGCAGATATGCGCCGTCGCCCACTTCATTGCTCCAGTCGTTCCAGGCTCCGGCGAAGATCAGCAGCGGCTGTGCCAGCTGTTTCACGCCCGCTTCGTAGAACAGCAGCGAGCCCTGCAGGGTGGTTTTGTCGTCATACTTTTGGGCTGTCTCCGCCAGCGGCGCGGCCAGCTCCCACCATTCCGGCGGAACCCTTTGCAGGACCGTTCTCGACGCCTGAGCCGCCACAGCGGCCTGGACCGGATCGTTTCGGACGCTGTCGGAATCCAAAATCTCCAAATTGGTAGGGGCACAGCCTGCCATCGTGAATCGCTCCCGCTGGGCGTCGGCCCCGCTGAGATACTGAGCCAGCTTGTGCAGCGCTGCGTTCCGCTCCGGATCGCTCTGGGGCTTGACGCCCAGCAGCTTGTAGTTCATAAACGCGCCCAGCTCACAGTGCTTGCCGTCCACGGTGAAGGCGGGCAGGGGTGCGACCCCCAGATCCTCCCCCAAAATCAGCTTGGCGGACTGGTACTCCCAGATCCCGCCCACGACGGCAGCAGCCCCGTTTTGGAAGGCGGTAGCGCTGCTCTGTGCCGCAAAGCATGGCTTGTTCATCAGCCAGTTCATGGCCTGCATGGCCTGCAGCCCCGCGTCGCTGCAGAGGGTATCGTTGGCGATCCAGCTGTCGTTTGGTCCGCTGGTCCAGTCACAGACGCAACCGGTGCCGAAGAAGAAGGAGGCCATATACCAGGCATTGTTCAAGTCGAAACAAAAGCGCTTGTCCGCCGCCTCACAGTCCTCCAGAATCTGCTCCAGGCTGCCGGGGTCGGTGACGACAGAGCTGTCATAGTACAGCACATAGCTGTCATCCGCCGTCATGGGATAGGCGTAGAGCGCGCCTTCGTCCGTGGCGGCCTGGACGGACTGGGCTCCGTTGCCCTCGGTGACGAAGGCGGCAGCGCTCTCGTCCAATTGTTCCAGCGCGCCGGATCGGGCCAGCGGCTCCAGCTGGTCGGCTGAGAAGCAGAACAGATCACAGTCAGCCTTTCCCTCGGCGCATTGCTGGGCAGCCTCCGCCGCGTCGACAGCATAAACGCTTGCCACAATGACAGAATGCTCGGGATTTCTGGCGTTATAATCCCCGATCTGCTTCCGGGTCAAGTCCACCAGATTGCCCTCGCACCAGAGATTAACTTCATAGACGGTTTTCGGTTCGCGCTGAGGGGCCTGGGTGCTCTGGGTAGGCTGGGGAGCCGGGGCATTGCCCGTCTCGCTTGCTTGCGGGGGAGTATTCTCCCGGACACAGGCTGGCAGACTGAGCAGCAGCGCAAGCGCCAGCAGCAGCGTAATTGATCGTTTGTGCTTCATTGGAATTCCTCCTGTCTCTCCGGCGGCTGCCTACAAAAATCGAATGCAGTCCGCGTGCTTGGAACGGTGCAGCGCAAGGCCGGGAAAGGCCGCTTGCAGCTTGGCGATCAGCAGATCACAGACGGGGTCTTCGGTCTCAAAGTGACCGGCGTCGATCAGGTTCAGCCCCAGCGTTGCTGCATCGCAAAATTCGTGGTACTTGATATCCGCTGTGACCAGGGTATCACAGCCCGCCGCCAGCACCTTGGAGACATATTCCCCACACGCGCCGCCGCCCACGGCCACCCGACGGACGGGTCTGCCCCCCTCCACATAGCGCAAACCAGGGCAGTTCAATTGCGACTTGACAAAGGCGGCGAAAGCGGGCAGCGTGGTTTCAGGAAGCTCTCCCATGCGGATCAGACCGGCTGTCTCGCCGTCCTCCAGCACCGCACAGTTCTGCAGGCCCAGCCGCTCCGCCAGCACATCGTTGACCCCGCCGGGGGCACAGTCCAGATTGGTGTGCATGGAGATGACGGCGATGCCCTTCTCCAGAAAGTCCAGATGCGCCGCCGTCAACGGGTCATCGTCGGTGACATGCTTGTCGCCCCGGAAGATCACCGGGTGGTGGGTCACCACCAGCTGGCAACCCAAGCGCTCCGCCTCAGCGGCTACCGCCGCTGTGGCGTCCAACGCCACCAGCACCCCACGCACCGGAGCGTGTTTCCGCCCCAGCAGCAGCCCCACATTATCCCAGGTTTCCTTGTAAGAAACAGGCGCAAGGGCCCAGAGCGCATTTAAAATATCTTCTACGCTTATCATCACAAATGATCCTTTCTGTCCAATCGGTGCGCCCCTCATCCGCCCCCTTCGGAGGTACCTTCCCCGCCTGTCATTCTGAGCGTAGCGAAGAATCCGTTCCCCCGTCCCCTTGCCTTCCCCCTCGGGGGACACAACAGTCCGGGGGACTGTTGTGGGTTTTATCGCCAGTGCGACAGCTATGCTGGCGCAACTGGCATCCTTCCGCGCTGGTGGCGCCGGGCGTCTCACGGAAGCCCGGTGACGGATGAGGGGCGT